>DRTC01000369.1 GCA_011372345.1 Candidatus Cloacimonadota bacterium | reverse complement strand
TAATTACTTACTCTCCAATCGCAATGCACATAAATCGAGCCGTCATCGGCAAGTAAATCGTGCATAAGTTTTAATCTTTCATACATCATAGAAAGGTAGCTGGAAATACCTCGTCCCCAAGTATCGCGGTAAGCAATTTCTTCCAAAACAGTTTGTTTTTTTGTTACTTCATCATTTCCGATTTTCACATCAAACCCAAAATCCGCACCAACCGCAAAAGGCGGATCAATGTAAATCAGTTTAATAACGCCTTGTTCTTCAATTTCCTTTCGCAAAGGACCGTTTACAAGAGAAGAAAGGATGAGTTTATTATCGCCCCAGATCAGTTTATTCGTCCAACCTTTCAGTTGTCTGCCGCGAGAGTCCATTTCAAAAAAATCAAAAGTAGATTCTCTGTTTTCGTATTTTTCTTTGCGTGGTTCGTCAATATTTTCAATGGAATGAAAAGGCAGAACAACATTTGTTACTTCTTCGCTTCTGCCGTTCCAGAAGAGAAAAACATCTTCATCGTCTTTTGCCAGTTTATAGAGATATTCTTTGGGAATGGTTTTACCTTGTTTAATGCTGTTTATCACAATATCTTTTTCTTTTTCGGTGAGCAGGTTTTTATCCTGGATCATTTATTTTTCCTCTTCTTTGTTAAATTCCCCTCTATCAGAGGGGTGTCACGAAGTGACGGGGTGTTTATATTCCCCTCTTGCAGAGGGGTGGATTCCGACTTGTCGGAATTCGGGGTGTTCATATTCCCACAAAACTCCTTCAAATATTCCATCACACCATTCAAATTCCTTTTTACATCGATGTCAGTAAAATGTAAGATTATCAATCCTAAACTTTTGAGATAATTATCTCGCTTTTTATCATATTCAACTTTATTATTATGACTATTACCGTCTATCTCGATAATAAGATTTAATTTGGGACAATAAAAATCAACAATATAATTACCGATGATCTTTTGCCTGTGAAAATCTAAAGAAAGAAATTGTTTTCTTTTAACCTGATTCCAAAATAATACTTCTGATAAATTGCCTGCTTTGCGTAATTCTTTAGCTCTGTCTTTCAGTTTGGGATTGTATGGGAGTTTTTTGTATTTTTTAAACACCCCGCGATTAAAGTCGCACTCCTCTGAAAGAGGGGAATTTATTGTTTCTTTGGGAATGGTTTTGCCTTCTTTAATGCTGTTTATGACAATATCTTTTTCTTTTTCCGAGAGCAGGTTTTTATCTTGGATCATTTTTATTCCTGAATTATCTGCACAATCAAGGTGCATGATTTAGATGTCGTGTACAGAAAATAAATTATTTTGTGCATGTGTGGTTTTTTGTGCACAAGCATTGGGCATGTTTATTATCTTCTGCACAAAAATCAGTTCTAATTGTGCATAAGTAATGGTTATTTTGATAGTAACTCATATAATCCTGTATTGAGATAAAGAATTTCCTTTCCTTCTCGTTTTGCTTCCAAAATATTTAGTTTGACCAGTTCATTTAGATATTTGCTGGCTGTATTTCGTGAGGCAATATTTTTTTCAACCAGTATTTTGTTTTTACAGTAAACTTGTGTGAACAGGAGTTCAAGCAGTTCAAAGGAATAGATTCCGGGAGCTTTTGTTTTGATTTTTGATTTCACTGAACTGAACAGGTCGTAAATTTCATTAACTTTTTCTAAAGAATATTTGGAAGTTCGGTAAACAGTTTCGAGATTGAAGAGAATCCAGTCATGCCAATTCTGTTTTTCAGTTACTTCCTTCAATAATCTGTAATAATCATTTTTGAATTCCAGAATATGTTTTGAGAGATATAATACTGGAATATCGATAAGGTTTTGTTTTGTAAGATAGATCACATTTAGAAT
>DRTC01000368.1 GCA_011372345.1 Candidatus Cloacimonadota bacterium | reverse complement strand
TTCGACTGCTTTGACCAATTACATTTTTACGAAATCATTTCCTTTCAATCTTTCTAAAGAAGCAACGAAATTGTTCAAAGAAGTCGTTGATGAACACGACTTGTTTGATCGGGCTTATCGCAATTATCCTTTGATCTATGTGACTGGACCGGAAGAACGAGATGTGAATCTGACGATTTCTCAAATAAATACACACAAAATTCGAGGTGGAGATACTTTTGTGATTGCGGAAGAGAATGAGAAGATCCTGGAAAATGCCAGAACAAATCCTCACGACGAAGGTTATTACGGCTGGGGATACATCATGCTTCCCAAAACCGGAGATACTCTGATGACAGCCTTTTCTGCAACTATTGTTCTCCAGCTACTTGCCCTGCGAATGAGCGTAAAGAAATTAACCAAACTCGACAGATTGGGAATTATGGATCATGGAGTTCATCCGGATGTTCCGAAAAATGTGTCAAAATCGATAACGGTTGATTAGTTGAATTGGTTAAACCGGTTGAATTAGTGAAATTGGGACTGTCATTAAGAGAATTCTTCTCGCTTTTCAAACGAGGAATTTTAAGATTTTCTGCTTGATTTTTGAGTCCACTCTAAAAAGGCAATAATTTGGAATATGTATGAAATTTTGCCCGAAATTTGGAAACTGATGAATCGGTTAATGAAACAGGAAAAAGTATTAACCGTTTTAACGGTTTCTAATTTTATTGAATTTGACCTTTTTAGAGTGGACTCATTTTTCTCACTTAAAATTTTTAAATCTTGAAGTTCTCTTGCTTTTCTATCAAGATTAGGAATCTGCAACTTTTTCAACATATAAGGAATAATGAGTTGGATTATTCCATTAGTGTTAAGTCAAGTTTCAAATGGCGGATGACAGAATGTATCACAAGCAATCCTGCTTGTGCAAAGGAACAAACAAGATGTTTGTTATACACTTGACTTAACACTTGGTGAAAAACTTAAATCAAATCTGCTAAAGTAAACTTAATTCAAGTTTTTATTTTTCGCGTTTTTTCGTGTATTTAGCGGGTAATAAAAAGGAAACGATTATGAAAATAGGGATAGGATACGATGTTCATAAATTAGTTGAAGGAAGAAAACTGATTTTAGGTGGAGTTCATATTCCTTTTGAGAAAGGATTAATTGGTCATTCGGATGCGGATGTCCTCATCCATGCAGTTGTGGATGCGATTCTGGGAGCATTGGCAAAGGGAGATATCGGTCAGCTCTTTCCTGATGATAATTCCCACTTCAAGGACATAGACAGCAGGATTTTGCTGCGTCATGTGATGAAAGTCATGTATGAAAACGGTTATAAGATCGGCAATATCGATGCTACGATCTGTGCTCAGAAACCCCGTTTGCGGGATTATATCATGCAAATGCGGGAAAATATAGCAGAAGACCTTTTCACTAATGTTGATAATATTTCCGTCAAAGCAACTACTGAAGAAGGTTTGGGAATCAGCGGTGGAGGTGATGGAATTACAGCGACTGCGGTTGTGTTGCTTGTACCGTAAATTAAAAAATCGGTTTTTTCATTTGACACATAATTACATATAATTATTTTGTATTTGAATCAAATACAGAGGAGTTAGAAATGATGAAAGTATTAACTATTCGTTTACCGGAAGCAATTGAAAAAAAAATAAGAATAAAAGCTCAAATCGAACATAGAAGTATTTCTGAACAAATAAAAAAATACATTACGGATGCTATTCTGATTGAAGATAGTCCTGATATACCTTTATCATTCATTAAAGAAAAACTTGAAGTTCAGGCTGAAATTGAAGCTGGTGTAGGAGAAGAATATGAATTCGGTGTAATTAAAT
>DRTC01000367.1 GCA_011372345.1 Candidatus Cloacimonadota bacterium | reverse complement strand
TCCATTTTTGCTTGCACTCGTATTTATTGTTGTGGGATTACCGGTTTTCTTGATATAAATTCCATCATTCGCGGTGCTGTCGATCAAAACTCCATAACCTCCTGCTTCCTCAATATGAATTCCATTTATCAAAGCTTCTTTTACGTTTACTCCATCGAGATCGGCATAACCGACATAAAGACCATTTCCTTCTGTTCCGGCAACCTCAAAACCATTATTATCCGATCCAAAACTGAAATCTGTCGGAACACCAACAAAACTGGCATGAAATCCATCCCAATCTGATGAATATACATCATAACCATATTCACCCGCATTTCCTACATAAAAACCGCTACCACTAGTTGTTGAAACATCAACTCCATTGTCGGCAACATTCTCAATACTAATTCCATCATCTCCGGCATATCCTACATATAAACCATCTCCCTCAGCTCCAGCGACTTCAAAGCCATTATTAGCACTGCTGATCGTATAGGAAGTTGGAGAACCTGCCTGATAGACCGAGATTCCATCAGAACCAGCATTCTGAACATACACACCCTCTGCTCCTGAGGAGAAAACAGATAAACCCTGATTACCGACAGTGCCTGCTGCATATCCATTATAATTAGCATTAATTACATAAACTCCGGTTGTAACAGAATCCATTCGAACACCTTGATATCCACCATTGATCTTGATCGCATCACCATTCGACGGATTTGCATTTTTGATAGTAAAAGTTGCCCCGTTTGTATTTGCTGTCATTGT
Source organism: Candidatus Cloacimonadota bacterium (assembly GCA_011372345.1). NCBI lineage: Bacteria > Pseudomonadati > Candidatus Cloacimonadota > Candidatus Cloacimonadota bacterium. The sequence goes on along the minus strand of DRTC01000367.1, from coordinate 1,598 downwards.
GTCCGGCCCGGTCGAATGAATAAAAGTCGTATCATAAATACTGGTTATACCTGTTAAGGCTGAACCATCCCCAACAAACGCATTTGCCGTCATTGTTCCGTTAATTCCTGCATTTCCCAAAGAATCCTGCTGCACCAATCCGGTAAGTGGAACTCCGGAAAGATTAGCAGCATTATCTGCCGAATAAGCCAGATAAGATTCTCCTGATACAAAAGAATACGGCACTGATTGAATTTTTCTGCGAGGAGTCATCTCGTTAGATTCTCCACCCAGAATGTAGGTTATATATAAGTTTGGATTTGAGAATATTCCTGCTGGAAAAGAAGCAGTTGAACCTAATTCTACTGAAAATATACCACCACTTATTGTTACTGCTGAATGAGATTCCGACCAAAGAGCTGTGCCTCCGGTAAGAACATCATAAATTCTGAATTCCATATATTTGGAATCATTGACGGGTTGTCCATTTGCGTCTTTCAAGGCACCTTGAAAATTAATGGTTTGCGGGATCTGGCAAAATAATATTGCCGTGAAACTTAATACGATCAAAGAGATCATACTTTTTTTGAGATTATTCATTTTTCCTCCTGGATTTGTATGAAAACTTGATTTAAGACAAAGTCTTGAATTAAGTTTTCAGGTTATTGTGAATTACAACCATTCCGAAGGTCAACTGAGAGAATTCCTCTGATAGAGACCATTCGGAAGGTTTCATCATTTACAATTAACATAAACTTTAATTTTACCTTTTCCGCTGGAATTTTCCAGAGCTTTGCCTAGAATTCCGATCGTCCAATTATCTGATTCTTGGATAGAACGTGCTTTGCCTGTATTTCCGGAAACAGTTAATTTCTGACCGATCTTGATATTCTCGCGAGAATCTACTTTCACATCGGCAGGACCAACAATTATGATGGAAACATATTCTCCTCGGTGAGTATTTCCTTCCGCAAAACGGAAGCTTTTCGTATAAACAGTTTTACCGTCTTTTTCATCTGCTTCTTCGCGTTCATAGACTTTGTATTCAACTATCCCGATTACTGCCGCAGAATTGTTCCTGTTTGCTTTTTCTACTTTGATTATCGGAATATCCGAATCTGCAACCGATTCATCAATATAACCCGTAAGGCAAACAATATCACCATTCTCCAATTCTTCTGATCCTGTATTCAAGCCGATATTGTTGATCGTTCTGGTAGTAATATTGCTTCCTTGAATTTTATCGGGTGTATTAAACCCCCATTCATTGTTAGTATCACTAGTCTGAGCATAAACTCCATCATCGCTTGCCCAGAAATCACCGCCATCATCGACTGCATTTGCCGAAGAGAAACCGTCATTTCCAGCATTAGAAATATAAAAGCCATCTGAGCCTGAGGAAGTTACATAAACTCCATTATCTCCGGCAGATACAACAGCAACACCATCATTACCGGCAGATTGCACAACAAAACCGGAATAAGCGGCATATCCTACTTCAACTCCCATATTATCCGCTTGACCAACATAGAGTCCGTTTCCTTCTGCTCCGGCAACTTCAAACCCGTTTTTGTAATTACTTGTTAATTGTGTACTCGGTGTTCCTGCATTATAAACAC
>DRTC01000366.1 GCA_011372345.1 Candidatus Cloacimonadota bacterium | reverse complement strand
TATTTGAAGCTATTACTATTATCCTTTGGGTGGAATTTCAGAAAGAATAAATTCGTAAAATTTGACACAACTCATTATTGCAATTTTTTTGCCTTCATAAAATTATTTCTTTAAATGGAGGTAAATTTGCATAAGATCCTCATCATCGACGACGATAAATTCGTCAACCTGACTCTCTCCAAACTGCTTAGAAAAGCAGGATATGAAACAAAAAGCACTTTCAATGGAAAGTCCGGGATAAATGAAACTCAGCATTTCCAACCTGAACTTGTTCTCCTCGATTTCAAACTTCCGGATCTGAATGGATTTCAAATCCTGAAAAAAATCAAAAAAATTAACAGTTCCATAATTGTGATCATGATCACTTCTTTTGGAGAGATCAGAAGAGCAGTGAAGTCGATAAAACTCGGTGCTTACGATTTTTTCACCAAACCTTTTGATAATAAGGAAATCTTGGAAGTGGTTAAAAAAGCACTTTCATCAACAAATAAAGAAAACGAAACTCAAATCAATATCAAGAAAATGATGGGTGAAAGTAAACCCTTACAAAATGTTCTGAAAAATATCGAGAGAGTTGCTGATAAAGACATCACTGTTTTCCTGGAAGGAGAAACCGGAACCGGTAAAGAACTTTTTGCCCGTATGATCCATCAAAAAAGCAATCGCAAAGATAAACCATTCATAACTGTCGATTGCGGAGCAATTCCCGAGACTCTTTTTGAAAGCGAACTTTTCGGTCATCGTAAAGGTGCATTTACAGGATCATTGAATGATAAAAAAGGAAAATTCGAACTGGCAAATAAAGGAACTCTTTTTCTGGATGAGATCAATAGTCTGCCGATGAGTATGCAGCCGAAATTCCTGCGAGTTCTGCAGGAAGGTGAGATCCAGCGGCTTGGAGATGAAAGATCGATCGATGTAAATGTTCGAATTATTGCTGCTTCCAATAGCAATATTTATGATGATGTAAAAAAATCACAATTCAGAGAAGACCTCTTTTATCGTATCCACGAATTCAAGATTGACCTACCAACTCTTCATCAGAGAAAAGATGATATCCCGGTTATCGCAAATTATTTCCTGCAGGAGTTAGCTGAAATTTATCAAAAAAGTGTTTCCGGATTCACGAATCAGGCAATGAGTTTACTTCTAAACTATCAATTTCCCGGAAATGTTCGCGAGTTAAAAAATATTATCAAGAGTGCAATTCTATTAACCGATTCCGACAAGATAGAACCGGAACATCTGATCTTGAAAAATATCAGAAATAAGGATCTGGAAAAAGAAGATGATTCCGAAGATCTATTACTTGAAAAATTTACTGATAAAGCAGAAATCAAAATAATCAAAAAAGCCCTCGAAAAAGCAAAATACAATAAATCCGAAGCTGCCGAACTACTCGGAATCAGCAGAAGTCAATTCTACAAAAAACTGGAGAAATTCGGATTGTAACTCAAACCTCTGGTTTGAGAAAGTAACTTAAACCTCCCGGTTTGAGAAAAATCTCATAAACTCAAATCTAAAAACTGCCAAAACATTCTCACATTTCATCTTTCAAAACATTCCTGATAGATGTTTAGTTCTCAAAGCAGGAGCAATGAGTTACTTTTCTCAAAGCAGGAGCAATGAGTTACTTTTCTCAAAGCAGGAGCAATGAGTTACTTTTCTCAAAGCAGGAGCAATGAGTTACTTTTCTCAAAGCAGGAGCAATGAGT
>DRTC01000365.1 GCA_011372345.1 Candidatus Cloacimonadota bacterium | reverse complement strand
CTCAAAGAGAGTTTCTGCAAATCGAGATAATCCTTCAAATCATCATCGATCTTGATCTTACACAAAGGAGAGCGAGCATTATCGAGCCGCACCAGTTTATCATTCTCGATTCGGATCAATTCCTCGATCGTGTCTTTACCGTTCCCATCCACATAAGCAGGAACTCGTTCCAAAGCAGCAGCGAATTTTCCGCCAACCGAAAGCAAACGATGATCTGTTCCGTAAATCTGCTGCTGCACGAGTGCTCCTTCAAATTGCACATCATTTTCTTCCGACATGGAAATGATGTTCTGATACGCTTTTCTCACCTCTTTTTCCGATTCGATCCCGGTCGTAACTCCCTGACCTTTGTGCCCGGCAACCGGCTTCACAACAACCGGAAAACCGAGTTCGTTAGCAACTTCCACTGCTTCATCTTTGGAAAAAGTGTTTGTTCCGGTCGGAGTCGGGAATCCGCACATTTCCAGAAATTCTCCGCACATATCTTTAAACATCGTGAATTCCGTATCTTTGATGCCATCGACATGAAAAGTAGTGGAGCGTCCGCGGATCTGCTTCTTACCATAACCCCACTGGAATTGATTCTCTTCCTTCAAGAAGAAAACCGGAATGTTTCGTTTGAGTCCTGCTTCGATCAATGAATATAGAGTCGGACCACCAAAAAGAGTTTTATCAAAATCATCCTGAAGCTGCAGGAATTTCTCATCAAAATCAAAATTCACTCCTTCGTTCATTGTCTGAAACCATTCACTGACAAAATAAACAGCATCTTCTGTTACCAGGTCATCGAGATATTCCACCGCGATCACGAATTCTTCTCCATCCTCACCAATAGAATGATTATTGATGAAAAGATCAATATCCATTTTCAGAACCTGAACAAGAACTTCTGCAAAAAGATCGACCACACTTCCAGGAAAATCTTCTTTCATAACCGGAAACTTTTCCAGAACTTCGTCTTTGTAAAATTCAACCTTATTACCGTTAGGATCAATATAAAGATTGAAAACAACCGCCTGCCGATTCAGGTAATAATTCGGACCCGAATAAGCATAAAACTTACTTACCTTGAAATCTTTAGACATTTTTTATCTCCTATTTTTTATTATTTAGCAACAAACAAAACTAACAAAACGAACTATTTAAATATGTAACCTTGAAAAGGTTTATAAGTATTCTCTTCTTGCTTTACCTTTTCAACGGTTTCTTTCTAAATCCATATCAACAAATAACCGTTAAAAAAGTTTACGAGAAAGAATCACGCTGGTGTAACTTATTCAAGGTTTAATTTCTCAAAACTTTCTGAATCTTATCTGCAAGAATTCCTTTGTTAGAAGCTTCGGAAAGAAATACAATCTCGACCATTTTTAAGGTTTTAGTTAGTATTGTTCGTTTTGTTCGTTGTTTATTTTCTTATGCTGATTTATCAAATTTAACAACTTCCCACTGCTCCAAGCAAAACACAGTTCCATTCGACAAGAAACTTATGCTCAAACCATCCGCAGTGAGTTTCTCATTTTTTTCTATCTCTCCAAAATTTGTGTATTTCATTTTCTTACTGCTCAAAACTGTTACAACTCCGCTGCCGACCACACGGAATTTATTGTCCGGAGAAACTATGATCGCCGTATCTTCCGCCAGACCGATCCCGCAATCACTTCTCCCGCTCGATAAGAATTGCGTTAAACGGGAAAGACGGCAGCGTTTGATGAAATGCGTATCCATTGTTATATCGGGCAGTAAACCAAATCCTCCGCCAAAATTAACTGAACCTTTATGAAAACCTTTGTAATCTCCGTCAAAGATCATCGGATCGCTGACAGCTGCTGCTCCAGCACTCGATCCGGCGATCGTCGTTCCCTGTTGGAATTTTTCCGTTATCAAATTCAAAAGTTTGCTGTTTTGGAAAATCTTCACCAAACGAACCTGATCTCCTCCGGTAAAAAAAATACAATCAGCATTTTGAACTGCTTTAAAATTCTTTTCTTTATCGACTTCGTCTTTATGCCTGATATCCAGAATTGAAATATGTTCCAAACCTAATTTCTTGAAAGCTCTAAAATATTTTTCTCCCAACGATTTGGGATATGAACTGGCGGTCGGGATGATCACCGCATTTTCTGCGTTATTTATTTCTATCAGACTTTTTAAGATCGTTTTATTATTTCTCTTGTCTTCGTTCCCGCCGATCAGAACCAGAAATCCCTTTCCTTTTTTCTCTTCAATTTCCGTGAGCATTTTCCAAAAATTCCTTTTGATTTTACTAATGATTTTAAGAGTAAATTTTAAAATGTAATTATGGTGTCAAGGATTGAATTGTGAACCGCTAATTGACACTAATAAACGCAAATAAGATATTCGAGTTGTAAAGAGGAATGACGACGACTCGGAATTGAATATTTTTGATTTATCTAAGCAACAGGCACTTCTTCGTAGCAACAGGTCTTTCATCAATCTTTAATTGATAGAAATAAATTCCGGAACTGACCGGTTTTTCAAAATTATCTGTTCCATTCCAAGATATGGAGTAAAGCGATTCCGTCGCTTTTACATTAACACAGTTAATGCACTCCAAAGATCTTACTTTCTGTCCTTTGATGTTATAGACATTTAAGGTTACAGGTTTGTTCTTGTCTTTTTCGGAGATGGAGAAGGAGATGGTGGTGGAAGGAGTGAAGGGATTGGGATAATTGGAAAGTTTAATTCTTTCATTATTAATTTCTAATTCTTCATTAATTGAAGTTCCATCCCACTCATAGCATCCCATATCAATGATTTCATCATAAATTCTGGGATTTCCTGCTAAATCATATTCAGGAAGACTTAATCCGGTTGTGTCCGGAGTTCCGGCATTAATACAGGGAGAAGTTTCTTCAAGATGGTAATTAAATGTTACCGGTTCAATGAACAACGGATCAAGTAAGATATTGTTTTCATATTCTCCTTCATATTCTTCAATTGAAGCAGTTCCGGTAAATCCGAATCCATTAAAGCCATCTTCAATATCTGAATAATAAAAATCCGGATCAGAATACCAACTGTTCAAACAAATCTGCTCTCCGGTTTCTGCTTCATTTCCATAAATGATCGAGTTTATGATATTAGAATTGGAAAATTCAGCGAAGTAAATTCCACCGCCATATAATTCAGAATGATTATTAGCGATCGTACAATTAATAATATCCGGACAATAAGGAGAAACAAAAGTTGTTTGTAAACGAATACCTCCACCGACCATAGCATTATTTTCAACTATTAGATTATTAATTATTATTCCATTTGCAGCACTGTGAATCTGAATAGCACCTCCATTATAGGCAGAATTTCCAGTCATTATATTATTGATCATTGAAAAAAAACCATTATTATACATGAATGAAATACCACCTCCTGCTGAGTTGGAACAATTATTAGAAATATTACAATTTATTATTGAAGGTGAAGAATGATTGAAATAAAGTCCTCCTCCTCTGGAATTTGTATGTGTTGTTATATTGTCATGAATATTATTATGAATTATTAGGGGACTCGAATCATAACTCGCAATACCGCCACCATAAGAAACTGAACTGTTATTATAGATTTCATTATTCTCTATGACCGGATTGGAAAAGTCACAATAAATACCACCTCCCGAATTTTCCGAATTATTATCGGTAATGATGCAGTTTAGAATTGAGGGAGAACTATAATAG
>DRTC01000364.1 GCA_011372345.1 Candidatus Cloacimonadota bacterium | reverse complement strand
GCAGGAGAAGATATTTCCAAAAAACTGAATGCTCCGCAAGATTCTTATCCCATTAATAAAATGAAGATCCTCAATTTTGAGGAAAATTCTGAAATTTCATTGAACTTGCCGGAAGACATCAAGATCAGGAATTACCGGATTTCTTTTGATAAGAAAAAACTGGCAATAACTTATGAAGCGGAAACCGGCATCAAACTTATGACTGCTGATATTAAGACTGGAAAAATACAAGCATTCGATTCTATCCAAATCAACGATGTTTTTGAAGACACCGGAATTTTCTGGCTGAATGACAGTAAAACTCTTTTGATCAAAACAATTCCTGAAAATCGAGGTCAGGAACCTGAAAAACCAAAAGTTCCTGAAAGTCCTATCATCGAGGAAACGAGCGGAAAAACCAGCACTGTCCGCACTTATCAGAATCTTCTCAAAAATAAACATGATGAAGAATTGTTCGATTATTATTTCACTTCACAATTAATACTTCTCGATTCGGAAACCGGAAAGATCAGAAAGGTCGGAAAACCTGCAATTTACGACGATGTCGATCTTTCACCTGACAACAAATATCTACTCATAGAAAGGATCGAGAGACCATATTCCTACCAGGTTCCGCATTATTATTTTCCAAAAACCTTTGAAATTATTGATCTGAAAGGAAATCTGGTAAAAGAACTTCACAAACGACCTCTGCAGGATCAAATTCCAATTGGCGGAACTTATATCGGACCGAGAAGGTTTCATTGGCAGCCCTTGAAAGATGCGACTCTCATCTGGGCGGAAGCACTCGATGAGGGAAATCCCAAAAATAAAGTAGATTTTCGGGATAAAATCGTCAGGCTTTCCGCTCCTTTTTCTCAAACACCGGAAGAAATCTTCAAAACAGAACATCGTTATTCCCGCATCGATTGGTCTGAAAATGAAGATGAACTGATTTATTATGAATATGACCGCGACGAACTTTGGCGTAAGGGCTGTCTTTATAAAATTGGAAATGAAAAGCCAAAATTAGTTTACGATTTGAGCATTCGCGATAATTATAATGATCCCGGGGATTTGATTAAAAGGAAAACAACGAGAGGTCAAAAAGTTTTCATTAAAAAAGGAGATTTTGTTTATTTCAAGAATAATAAAGGAGCCACTCCGGATGGAAATTTCCCTTATTTGATGAAATATAATTTCCAAACAAAAGAGAAAGAAATCATCTTTAAATGCAGGGAAGGATTTCATGAAACTTTTTCCGGTTTTTTTGGGAAGGATTTGGATAAGATCGTGATCAGGAGCGAGAATCGGAAAACACCTCCCAACTATTTTTTTACTGAATTGAAAACAGGGAAAAGAGTGCAAGTAACGGATTATGCAAATCCGTATCCGGAATTGACAGAATTAAAAAAAGAACTTGTTACTTACACGCGCAAAGATTCAGTTCCGCTCTCGGGGGAACTTTATCTGCCTGCTGATCATAAAAAAGGACAACGATTGCCATTTATCATAAATGCTTACCCGGAAGAATATGCAGATAAATCGACTGCTGGACAGATCGATTCCTCTCCGCATAAATTTATCCGGTTCTGGGGATCATCAATTCGTTATCTGACATTACAAGGTTATGCCGTGTTAGCCAGAGCATCGATTCCAATCGTCGGAAATCCGGAAATTGTGAATGAAACTTTTATCGAACAAACAGTAAGCAGCGTGCAGGCAGCGATCGAATATCTCGATAAGCGGAGAATCATCGATCCGACCAAAGTCGGGATAACAGGACACAGTTATGGAGCATTCATGGTTGCTAATGTTCTCGCTCATTCTGATCTCTGTGCAGCGGGAATCGCCAAAAGCGGTGCTTATAACCGAACTTTAACGCCCTTCGGATTTCAGAGCGAAAGACGTACTCTGTGGGAATCTAAGGATTTCTACATAAAAGTTTCACCATTTATGTTTGCGGAAAAAATCAACGAACCGATCCTTCTCATTCATGGAGAAGAAGATCCGAATTCGGGAACTTATCCGGTTCAATCAAAAAGGTTTTATCAGGCTTTGAAGGGAAACGGAGCAACAACAAGGCTTGTTGTTTTACCTTTCGAAGGACACGGTTATCGAGCCAGAAAATCCAACCTGCATGTATTAGCAGAAATGATCGATTGGTTTAAGAAATATTTGAAGTAGCTCGGAACTTGTTCCGAGAAAGGAAAAAGGCAAAGAAAACGGGAGATAGGAAAAGGGAAGCAGGAAATTCAGGCTTCGCTACGCCCGGATGAACAGGAGATAGGAATTATCCGTTTAATCCGTAGAAATCCGTGAGCAGAAAGTCAGTGTTTGTCAGTGTAAATCTGTGGCAAATAAAGGAGATGTTATGAAAATAATCGAGATAGACAAGGGAATATTCATCAATATCGACAAGGTCTTTAAGATCGAAATGGTGAGATTAGAGAAAAGTGAGAAATGTTATTTGAAATTCTTTAGTGGAAGTGAAGGTAATTATGCTATCAGTAAAGAATTCGATGACTTCGACAATGCCAGAGAATGGCTTTCGATGCAGACGATAAGAGCAGGTGCTACTAAAGAGATCATTGAATTGTAGGACAAAATACTTAGTATCTGAACGAAAACTATCAAAATTGGAGAAATCTTGAATTAAGTTTGCTTTAGCTGACTTGATTTAAGTTTTCTAACTTGCTTATGTCAGTAAACTTAACTCAAGACCTACGGCTTAAG
>DRTC01000363.1 GCA_011372345.1 Candidatus Cloacimonadota bacterium | reverse complement strand
TCTTGCTTCGATATTCAGCGGTTCCAATTCATCTATGAATAACTGCTGTTGTTCTGATAACTGTTCTTCCAAATCGGTTTTTTCAGTCAAGTAAGTCAGTCTGTGAGTAAATTTGGGTTGTGAATTCCTTTTCGAGACAAAGTACGCTTTAAGTATTTTTTCAACGGCTTGATGACACATAAAACCGACATATAAATACCTTTTTGATTTCAACATCGCTTTTGCAGTTTTAAAATCGTAATCTGATAATTCTACCCAATAACTTACTTTTTTATCCATACAATAAACTCTTTTTATTAAGTTCTATTTAACAATCTCCAAAGGGAATCTCTTTTCCCTGTTCTTCATAAGCTAATATCATTTCATCAAGTGCATCCCGTAACATTTCGCGACAATCTTCGATATCTTTGCCTTCTGTTATTACTTCTGGAAATTCTACTAATTGCCCCATATAACCGGAATCGATTTTCCTGTATTTTGCTGTGTAAGTATGGAACATTTGACCTCCTTAAGTATCATAATCAATCCGTCAGTAGCCGGACACTGTCCTGATTGTGTAATGTAACTCATTGCTCTGCTTTTAGAATCGATCCATAAAACAAGATGCCGATCTTGTTATCTCCGATCAATTTGGCAAATTAAATTACTTACTCAAACAAGATTGTTTGAGTTACTCATCATCTTCCAGCGTCGAAGTATCTCCAATTTCTTCTCCCCATTCTTTGGCATGCAGTAATCTTCTCATGATTTTACCGCTTCTTGTTTTGGGAAGTGAATTCACATATTCGATTTCCTGCGGCATTGCCAGGGGAGATAATTTCTTTCGGATAAAATTCATGATCTTCAATTCCAAGTCCGGTCCGGCTTCATATCCGGGATTCAAATGTACAAACGCTTTCACGACTTCCATATTCACATCATCCGGTTTGGCGACAACCGCAGATTCGGCAACTGCTTCATGCTCCAACAAAGCAGATTCAACTTCAAATGGACTAACAAGATGTCCGCCAGTATTGATCACATCGTCATCTCTGCCCACGAACCAGAAATATCCGTCTTTGTCGATTGTTGAACGATCTCCCGGCAAATACCAGCCATTCTTGAATTTCGATTTGTAAGTTTCTTCGTTATTCCAGTAAGTTCTCATCATGGCAGGCCATCCCGGTTTGAAAGCGATTAATCCAATTTTGCCTGTTTCTGTGATCGGTTCATAAGTTTTAGGATCAACAACAGTTGCTGTGATTCCCGGAAATGGTTTACCCATCGAACCCGGTTTTATCTTCATATTTGGAAAATTCGTCAGCATCATCGAACCGGTTTCAGTTTGCCAGTAAGTATCGAGGAATTGATGTCCGAAAACTTTTCCCGACCAGATCACAGCTTCGGCATTCAAAGGTTCTCCCACACTTGCCAGATGTCGTAATGAAGATAGATCATATTCCTTGATAATATCATCTCCGGCTTTCATTAAAGAACGAATGGCTGTCGGAGCGGAATACCACATCGTAATTTTATGCTTCTGGATAAATTCATACCAGTTTTGAGCGGAAAATCCGGTATCGAGAACACATTGCGTAATTCCTAAACTCCAAGGTCCGATAATTCCGTAAGAAGTTCCAGTTACCCAACCCGGATCTGCTGTACACCAGTAAATATCATTTTCCTGTAGATCGAGAACCCATTTTGCAGTTAGATACTGCGAGATCAGGGAATAATGAACATGCATTACACCTTTTGGTTGTCCGGTCGTTCCTGATGTATAATGAAGAACCGATGGAGATTCTGCTTTTGTCGGAAAGATCTCAAAATCTTTCGATTCTTTGTAAGATTCCATATCAAAGGTTAATTCTCTTTCCTTCAAAGGTTTTTTCCCATCATGATCGACAATGATGATATGTTTTAAATACGGACTTTTTTCGATCAGTTTCCGCACTTTCCCGACATGTTTTCTTTGGGTGATGATCGCTGTTGTTTCAGCATTATCAAGACGAACATGTAAAGATTCATCTCCAAAAGCGGAAAACAAAGGTTGAGCGATCGCTCCAATTTTCAGAACACCCAGAAATCCGATGTAAAGTTCCGGAATTTTATCCATAAAAAGACAAACTCTGTCTTCATTTTTGATGCCGAGACTTCTTAAAAAAGCTCCCATTTTGTTACTATTAATTCTGACATCATTAAAAGTGTATTTCTTCTCTTTCCCGCCAAGACCTTCCCAGATGAGAGCGAGTTTATCTGCTTTTCCCATCTCACAAATTCGATCCGAACAATACCAACCGATATTGATCACATCTCCGTCTTGATAATCGAGTTCCTTTTCGGAAATCGACCAGTTGAAATTTTTTAGTCTTTCTTCGTATGAGCCGATGTTTGACATTTTTATATTCTCCTTTTATATTGTATTTCTTCAAGAAATTCTTGCGGATTATAGATTTTTATTCTTGAGTTTTTGAAATCTTTATCATTTCTGGTAATGATAATATCAATATCATTTAAGAGAGCAGAACTTTCCTGGATTGCATCTTCGAAATCATCGATTGTTGAGTCAAAAGCGTTTAAAATCACTGCTTTATCTACTGTTGCTATCTCTAATAAAAGGACAAAATCTTTAATAAAATCATAAGCATAAGTTTTTGATTTTGTTTTTGAGATAATATAATATAGATCAGAAATTGTCGATGAACTCACATAACCTTTAAAATTATTTTCATTGTCTTCAAGGAAAGCAAAAAACTGTTTTGCTACTGTATTAAAAGGTTTTCTTCTCAAAGCTAAATCTAAAATGATATTTGTGTCGATCAATATATTCATAGTTTATATTTTTCCTTTAGAAATTCAAATTTCATTTTATCAGGATCTGCTCCCTCAATTATCCCTTCCCATTTTTTAATAAACTTTCTAAAAGTCATTTTTTCATTTTTTTTCACATCTGTTCTATCGCGAAGATAAACATCAACATAATGATTAACCAGATTTTTTATTTCAGGAATTCTAATAACCCCATCTTCATGGACTTTTGTTCTAAAAACTTGTGTGTGCATTATTCCTCCTTTTTTTACTTCTCGATCACCACCACCGCGGTCGCATACTCCTTCAAATGAGAAATCGAGACAAAAATATTTTTTAATCCTTTTTTTTCAAAATACTCTTTTGTTCCTCCATAAAGATTAATTTCCGGTTTTCCCAGTTTATCATTAACAATCTCGATCTCATTGAATTTTATACCGTGACTTATTCCTGTTCCAAGTGCTTTGGAAAAAGCTTCTTTTGCTGAAAATCTACCTGCATATTCCTGCTCATTCCTTTTAAATTTTTCGCAATATTTTATTTCTGTTTCAGTATAAATTTTTTTCAGATATTTATCTTTTTTAGAAATGAGTTTTTTAACTCGCTCCACTTCAATAATATCGATCCCGATTCCAAAGATCATTTATTTACCGCAAAGACACGAATTTTTCTATTAATCATTTATTAACCGCAAAGACGCGAAGGCGCAAAGAATTAATTCCTTCATTCTTTAATTTATTAATTATTTAATTTATTTATTAATTATTTAATTTATTTGAGAGCACTTTCAACATATCTTCCGTCATTTTCGGAAGATCATATTCGTGTTTCCAACCCCATTCTTGAAAAGCAACAGAATCATCCATTTTATTGGGCCAACTTTCAGCAATTGCTTGACGAACAGGATCTATATTATAATCCATTGTAAAATCAGGAATGTGTTTTTTAATTTCAGCAGCGATCATTTCCGGTTCGAAACTCATTGCTGCCACATTGAAACAATTCCTGTGCTTCAGTTTAGAAGGATCTGCTTCCATCAACTCAACTGCGGCTCTGATGCAATCCGGCATATACATCATATCGAGGAAAGTTCCGGCTTTCAAATTGCAGGTAAATTTCTTCTCCTGAATTGCTTTATAATAAATATCGACTGCATAATCAGTTGTTCCTCCCCCTGGAAGTGTGACATTGGAAATAATTCCCGGATAACGAACTCCGCGTGTATCGATCCCATATTTATAAAAATAATAATCACAGAGAAGTTCACCGGCAACTTTGGTTACACCGTAAATCGAATTTGGTCGCATGATCGTATCCTGAGGAGTGTTGTCATGAGGAGTTGAAAGTCCAAAGGCTCCGATAGAACTGGGAGTAAAAACTGCAAATTTCAACTCTCGAGCAATTTCCAAAATATTAAGAAGACCTCCAACATTGATCTTCCAGGCAACTTGCGGTTGTGCTTCACCTACTGCTGAAAGGAGAGCAACTAAATTAAAAACAGTATCGATCTCATATTTCACGATCACTTGAACAAGTTTATGAGATTCAAGGCAATCGATAACTTCATACGGACCCGCACATCTGAATTCCTCACTGATATCAGTTCGAATATCGGAAGCAACAACATGAGAATCTCCATAAATTTTCCTCAATGCAGGAACAAGTTCCGATCCGATTTGACCGGCAGCACCCATTACTAAAATGTTTTTCAATTTTTCCTCTTCATTAAATATTTTTTGCCAGAAACTTTAAAAACGGCTTTTTTTGTCAACCATAAAAATCAATATACAACATTACAAAAACCTTTATAGAAAATCCGATATTTTGCATCAAAAAAAAATAATGATTTGACAATCAT
>DRTC01000362.1 GCA_011372345.1 Candidatus Cloacimonadota bacterium | reverse complement strand
TTCAAAATGTCTTTTGTTTAAAGTGAGTAAACGAAGATTGTTTTTGATTGCGGTTGAACCTATAAAAATATCTCTCATCTCGATTATCTTATTTTTTTGCTTTAACTCCCGGTAAACTTTAGCGGAGATAAGGCTACAATCCAAATCAAAATTCAAAATTCGGAAAGGTTCTATTAAAGTTTGAAATTCATCTTTTCGCACTTTATTAGTTACGCCGCACTCAAACTCAAAAATAGATACAACGGATAAATAGATATTATGATCAATAAGAATTGATCTTAAAATTGTATTTTTTTTATTTCTTTTCCGAAAAAAATCTATAATTATATTTGTATCGATTAGAACGTTTTTATTTTCCATTTATTGATTTCCTTTCCTACATTTTCAATTTCGGATAAAGTTTCTTCATCCCACCTAGACATTTTTTCAACTTTCGATAACCACTCTTTTTTATTCTTTTTTTTCTCTGAAAAGAAAACAATAATTTCGATATTCGACCCAAAGGGAATGTCTTTTAATGGTCTCTCGATCAGTATCTCTTTTTCATTAATATATGTTCCTCTATTTTTTATTGCTAACATTTTCAACACCTCTTTTTCAATAATTTTTTTAAGACAATATCTTTTTTTTTAGTAGAAAGTGTCAATAATTTTTATGATATCTTTGTAAAAAAAACTACTTTGCGAAAGTTGTCTCCCTTGGAATTTCTCGTGAAGAATTTCCGCAAAGATCGTTCCGATTGAACTACTCTTTCCAGTTCAGAGCAATAGTTTTACCTTTTTCTTCATTTACAGTTTGCAGGATTATTGCTCCTGTTATGAAAAAGAAAAGAACCGACAGAATTGCTATTTTCTGGGAACTGGTATTTCTGGCAATTTCTCCATAAATAATAGGTCCGATAATAGCGGCAAGTTTACCGGAAAAGGCATAAAATCCAAAGAATTCTGCCATCTTATTACCTGGTGTGAGAAGTGCCAACATCGTGCGACTGCTCGATTGACTCGATCCCATAGCGATACCGGCGAGAAGACCGACACCGTAAAATTCATTTGCACTTCTGCAGATAAATGCCCAAATCACTGCTAACATCCATAAAATCAGAGTTATCGTAATTGTTTTTTTTGCTCCTTTTTTTTGGACGATAAAGCTGAAAACAAACGACCCGATCATTGATGCTATTTGCAAAATGATGAAATAGATAAGTAAATCTTTTGTAGTCATTCCAAATTCTTTTTTCCCAAAAATCGCACCGAAAGTAATCACTGTTGTGATGGCATCATTATAGATGAAATAGCTGAAAATAAATCTTTTCAAATCTTTGAATTTTTTAATATTTTTAAATGAAACTCGAATTCGATTGTAAGCTGTTTTAAAATAATTTGTTCTTTTTGAAGGTCGATGAATTTCTTTCAACCAGATGAAAGTGAAAATTGAAAAAATCGCAAAAAAGAGTGCAACAGCCGGAAATGTTAGACGAATCCAATTATTGTGAACAAGCGGGAGAATGAGAAGTAACGAAAAAAGACCGCCAAAATATCCCCAAGCCCATCCCCATCCTGATATTTTTCCAATTTTATCTCGATGAACAATGTCCGGCAAAAGTGCATTATAAAATACATTTGCACTGTGAAAACCAAAATTGGCAATGATAAAAAATAACATCCCTATTATTATATTTCCTTCTTTCACGAAAAACAACAGGGCGGTAAATATTATTGTTAGATATGTGTGATAAAACAGGAATTTCTTTTTGGCTCGCGAATGATCGGCAACTGCACCGAAAATCGGAGCCGAAATTGCAACTAAAAACATTGATATGGCAATTGCATGTCCCCATAAAGCGGAACCGAGATCAGCATCACCGACAACTTTGTCCACAAAATATACGCTGTAAACAACTGTTACGATGATCGTAGTAAAGGAAGAGTTGGCGAAATCATACATCATCCAGCCGAAAATGTTTTTTGTCAGTTTCATTTTATTTTTTCCAGATCAATAAGAGGTAGTTCAAGACTTTTGTAAATTTCTCGATTCGGAGTTGCAATAAATATTTGATGTTTGTTTTCGAGTATTTTCATGATATTCTTAATTCTCTTTTTATCTAGTTCAGCAAAAACATCATCAAAGATCAGGATAGGAAATTCCGTTGTTTTTTTCAATATTAAATTTGCCTGAACCAATCTGGAAGTGATCGCTAAAGATTTTTTCTGACCTTGAGAACCAAATCTACGAGCCGAATTTCCATTTAAATAGAACTCATAATCATCAAGATGAGGACCGAACAAGCTTCGTTGAGCATTCATTTCCTGTTCCTCGATCTCGTCGAGATGTTCTCTCATATTCTCTAAAAAAGATTCAGTTTCAGGACTCGGAAATGAAAATTTATAATTGATCTTAACATGCTCTTTTTCATCGGTGATAAGAGAGTATTTCTCATTTAATAATGCCCTGAAATCTTCCAAGTATCGAGTTCTGAACTCTATAACTTCAGAACCTCTCTTAATAAATTGCAGATCCCAGGAATGTTTCTCTTTTTCATTGAAATCATTCTTTAACAATGCATTCCTCTGCTTTAAAACCTGGAAATATTTCCGTAAAACAGCAAGATATTGAAAGTTATGTTGGGAAATTGCCTGATCAAAAAAATCCCTTCTGAAAGATGGTGCTCCGCTGATAATATTTATATCAACAGGTGAGAAATATACTGTTTTCAGATATTGATAAAGCTCACTAATTTTTGAAATGTTTATATTATCGATTTTTATGATCTTTTTTTGTTTTTCAGCAGCAGCTTCGATGGTTATTTCTTTTTCGTTTAGCTCGAATTTTCCCCTAATACGAAAAAATGCTTTTGAGAAATCTATCAGATCAAGATCATTATTTGTCCGAAATGATTTCCCAAAAGCAAAATAGGAAACAGCTTCCAATAGGTTTGTTTTTCCTAATCCATTCTTTCCGAATATAATAGCACCTTCCGGTGCGAAACTGAGCTCAAACTTCTGGAAATTCCTAAAATTCTGAAGATATAAATATTTTACTCGCAACTATTTTAACCGAAGCGGCATCAATAAAAATCTGGTAAAATACTTCTCATTCTTATCAGTATTGAAAAACAAAGCGGGTTCATTTGGCTGCCCCATTCTGATCTCAACCTCATCGGATTCGATAACATGGAGAATGGCATTTAAATAGCGATAGTTAAAAGCAATCGAAAGTGATTCACCGGAATATTTGAAATTTTCCAGAACCTCATTAGCTTCTCCCTCATCTCGCTTTTCCGAACTGATCGTCAACTTTTCATTGGTGATATCAAATTTAACCTTGAATGTATCTTCCGAAGCCAATAGTGATACTCTTCTAATGACTCCTCTTATAATTTCAGTATTGATGATCAAAACATTATTATTATTGGTTGGTATAGCTTTCGTATAATCAGGAAAATTTCCTTCAATGATATGCGTAAACAAGGTGTAATTTCCATAAGAAAACATTACTCTATTGGACTCGAGCAACACCGAAATTTTAGGTATCTCATCATTAATAACTTTATCAAGAAAAACCATCCCTTTAGTTGGAATGATCTGTTCCTTTCCTTCTTCAATATCCTCATGGGTCAACAGTTTGAATTCTGCAATTTTCTTTCCGTCGGTGGCTACCATCAATTGATGATCAGGATTCATCTTCCAGAAAATACCGGTAAATATAGGTCGGTTAATTTCCGTTGAAACTGCAAAATGAGTGCTTTCGATCATTTTTTTGAACATCGTGGCATCAAGTTCTATTACTTGTGAAAGGTCTTTTTTGGGAACTAACGGAAATTGACTGCTTTCCGCACAAAGTAAATTGAATTTTGAATGCTCGCAAATGATCTTTAACGAATCTTCTTCGACCATCAGATGCACCATTGCTTCTGGTAAAGAATTAATGATCTCATTAAAATTCTTAGCAGAGACCGCAGCTTTTCCCGGTTCAGAGACATTTGCTTCAAATTCGACAACAACTGTAATTTCCAGATCAGTAGCTGTAAATTTTAATAAATTATTCTGATCATCAGCTTCCAATAAGTAATTTGTCAGAATCGGCATGGTATTCTTACTGGGAACGATATTATATAAATGCTGAATATTATTCAATAAATCCTGTTTATCTATTGAAAATTTCATACTTTCCTCTTCTTTGAATTTGTGTTTCCGATAAAAAGAAAGCAAGAGCTGTTAAACTCTTGCTTTCAAAAGGATTTGTGTAAATTACTTAACTGCGTCTTTAAGTTTTTTCCCAGCTTTAAATACAGGAACTGTCCTGGCTGCGATCTTGATTTTGGCTTTTGTTTGTGGATTAACACCTGTTCTTGCTTTTCTGTTTACAACTTTAAAAGTTCCAAAACCTACTAAAGATACTTTATCTCCTTTTTCTAAAGTTGTGGTAACACCATCAACAAAAGAATTTAAAGCAACATTAGCAGCTTTTTTGGTAATTCCTGCATCGCCTGCGATTTTAAGAATTAATTCTTGTCTGTTCATTTGACTCCCTCCTTTTTTTTTACCTTTCATGGTGGTTTAGTGTTTTTTTTTAGCGTAAATCCTGTCAACAAAAAAATCAGTAAACCTGCATTTTTAAAGGAAAAGCAGCAATTTTTTTTATAAAAAATCCTTTGTTTTTTCTCTGCTGGATAATCATAACTACTTATAATATTAGTAGTTATGAATGATTTGATGAGATTCCATAAACTACGATAAATATTTATAAAAAAATATATAACAACAAGTTAACAGTTATCATCCTTTGATTTCATATTCATTAAAATTTTTATCAAAAAGGACTAAAAAAACATTAAAAAAATCATAAATATTTATCGCAGTTTCTGGAATGGTTCTTGCTTGAATACAATTATATTTTAATAAGGAGGATTTTTAAATGAAATCAAAAATAATGATCATCGTGCTATTTGTGATGAATCTATTCATTTTCTCTTCGGTTGTAAATCTTAATTATGAATTTGAGCATCCAAAACTTAATTATCTTGAAAATTTTAGTGTAGTTAATTTCGAAAATACTAAACAACTTGGAAACCTTGGAGAACCTTCTCTTCCTTATCTCGGAATTAAACTGCTTCTTCCTCAAGGAGAAAAAGCTGCTTCTATAAATGTTCGGAAGTATGATCGTATTAAAATTGCAGACGATGTTACTCTTGCTCCGATGCAGAAGCAAATAGCTTTATCAGCAAATGAAATTCCTGGCTTTGTAAAACCGGATCCAGCGATCTATTCGCAAAATAGTATCTATCCTGAAAAATGTTATAATGCTCTATCAACGCACTATCTATCAGGCTTCAGTATGGGTTTTACGGCAATAACTCCCATCGAATATAATCCTTCTACTAAAGAAATCTGGTATTATCAAAGGATGGAAATCGAGATAACTACGAAACCGGATCGGGAAGCTACAGAAGCGACAAAGTTTTTACATAATGAAGATTTTATTGTCAACTTTGTTGCTAATAATGTCAATAATCCGCAACAGATGAATTCCTATAATCTGAATCAGGATAGAGATGATGTAATAGATTATTTGATAATTGCGGAACAATCTAAAATAGATATGTGGGAGGATTTGATAAATATTTATCATAATCGTGGATTATACACAGAAATTTTTACGATCGAAGATATTCAAGCCGAGCAAACCGGAAATGATCTTCAAGAAAAAATTAGAAATTTTCTGATCGAGAAATACACCAGCTCTTCCATCAGGTTTGTTCTATTAGCCGGAGATACGAATGTTATTCCGCATCGTGGATTGTATGGAACAGTAAACGGCGGAGGAACAGTTGATTATAATATTCCTGCTGATATGTATTATTCCTGCCTTGATGGAAACTGGAATAATGATATGGATGACAAATGGGGAGAACCGGATGAAGCTGATCTTGCTCCTGAATTTGCGATCTCAAGATTCTGTTATAACAATGATCAGGAAATCAATAATTTCATCAATAAAGTAGATGGCTACCTGAATTCTCCGGTTCAGGAGGAATTGACGACTTCTCTTTTTGTGGGTGAATATCTCTGGGAAGGACCAACCTGGGGCGGAGATTATATGGACGAAATGATCGGAGGATCATCCACCAACGGACACGAAACTATTGGAGTTCCAACCGATTGGGATATTTCAACTTTATACGAAAGAGACGGAAACTGGGAATCTCCTGATATTCTATTTGAAATGAGCAATGGTCCAAATCTGATCAATCATCTCGGACATTCCAGCACTGATTATAATATGAAATTATACAATAACCAGGTTCATGACGGAAATATTACCAATGACGGAAACAGCGAAAATTACTCGATCATCTTTACTCAGGGATGTTATGCCGGAGCCTTTGATGCCAATGACTGCATCACCGAGAAATTTGTTTCGATAGCTAATTCATCAGTTTCCATGATCTCTCATTCCCGCTATGGTTGGGGACAACAAGGTTCTACAGACGGAGCTTCTCAATTCTTCCATCGTGAGTTTATCGATGCTTTGTTCGGAGAGGAAATTTATACTCTCGGTTATGCTTTGAACGATGCCAAGATCGATGCCATTCCTTTCATGTCCGGTAATAATACGGTCATGTATTGGGTGTGTTATGAAACAAATATCATTGGTGATGCCGGATTGACGGTCTGGACAGATACACCGCAAGATATGATAATTACTCATCCGCAGGAAATTTTTGTCGGTTCCGAACAGATCGAAGTAACTTCTGATGTTCTGGGAGCAGATGTGATAGTGACACTCGATAATGAAATTATTGGAATGTCCAACACAGGAATTGGTGGAAATACGACGGTTGTGTTTTCCGAACCGATTCAGGTAATGACGAATTTAGCGATTAATGTTCTCAAACAAAATTATAATACTTATGCAGGGATCATCACGGTTATTCCTGCAGAGGGAGCTTATGTAGTTTGCGATGAGGTAAGTTTTAATGAAGATGGAGATTATATCGACGGTTCTCTTCAATCTCTCGACCTGGTGAATATGGATGTAACTTTAACAAATGTCGGCATGGATATTACCGGAAATTCCGTAACAGCGACTCTTATTACGGATTCGGAATTTGTTACGATTTTAGACGATTATACTGAAACTACTGAAATCGAAGGAGAAGGATCAATTCTGATCGAGAATGCTTTCCAAATCGAACTGCTTGCCGGAATCGAGGACAATACCGCCATTGTTTTTGAAG
>DRTC01000361.1 GCA_011372345.1 Candidatus Cloacimonadota bacterium | reverse complement strand
GTCATGTCATGAATGGCTTACTGGATCGACTCGTTGCTCAGGAAGTTTCCGATAATCCGAAAATGTTCGTTTCTGGCGTGGGATTCTGATGTTCAGACAAATTACTTCTGAAAGAGGATTTGGTCTTGTTCATGTAATTGCTGCCCTGATGATTGTTACAGTTGCTTTAGTTGGAATTTTTATCAGCACTTTTTACGCCCAGAAAAAAGCAACAGAAAATTATCACTATCGAGCAGCACTTCTTATTGCTGCCGATAGAATGGAACAGATAAAATTTCATAACAAGTACAATGAAGGTGAAGTGTTTGTAAATATAGCTGGAATTTCAGGGCAGGTTATACTGGATGAAAGAGATGGAAATCCTCTCTGGGCTCAAGTCATGTCTCCTTCGAAAACTACTCATTCCGACTTGGAAATCGCTCCTTATGTTGTCTATGATAAAGTAACGATTACTGTTAGATGGCAAGAAGCTTCTTCTTCATTCTTTAATCCACACACAACAGAGCAAAAAGAGGTAGTTTTAAGAGAAGACTATTATAGAAAATTTACATTATGATCAGATTAAAAAAACAGAATGGTTACTCCTTAGCAGAATTAGTTGTAGCTCTTCCCCTTTCTATCCTCGTTATTGTTATCCTGACTTTTGCTATCACGAATTTTGTTACAACTTACCAGGAAATACAATTATATACACAACTTCAGGAAGAACTTTTTAATGCCATTGAAACAATGCGATACGGTTATGCAAAAGAAAGTG
This sequence comes from Candidatus Cloacimonadota bacterium, assembly GCA_011372345.1. Taxonomy (NCBI): domain Bacteria; kingdom Pseudomonadati; phylum Candidatus Cloacimonadota; species Candidatus Cloacimonadota bacterium. The sequence goes on along the minus strand of DRTC01000361.1, from coordinate 9,842 downwards.
TTACCGGAAGCTTTTATAGTCCGGAAAATGAAAAAGAAGGTTTGATCGGATTACTGACAGCAAAAGAGGTAACAATTGGTATTTCGGGAAAATCGATCACGATCTTACCAATAAATCTTAATCCGGGAGTCCCTTATTATTCTCAATTTTTTCTGGATGATAAGGGTCATCTGAGAGTTTCCGGTCAATACGGGATAAAAACATATACCAATGAGTTGGTTTTTCCCAAAACAGCGAGAAAAATTGGCGGAGATCAACAATTTAAAATTCTGGAATTATTTTTTGTTCCCAAAAAAGTAGTTAATAACAAGATTTATATGTTGGGTATAGAGATCAAAGCAAGAGTTCGCTTCAGGGAAAAATTAGAGAGCCAATCACTCGAAGAAGATACTCAAGTAAATACAAAAACAATTACATACAAAACTTCAGTGTATCTTGCTAATTCCGGTAGTCAGGATTAATTATGAAAGAAATAATAAATAATGAAAATGGAGCGATCGTCGTGATGGTTATTGCTATGATCGTTGTTCTTGTTTCTATTGTTTCTACATACTCTCTGCTAGATATGGTTCAAAACGATCAACTGCAAACGCAATATCAGAACGATGTGATCCAGGAAGAATTGCTTTTAAGAAGTGAAGCTATCAGAACCCATCTAAGTCTTGAATATGACAAAAATAAACCGTTGCCCGACAGGAAATTAGAAATTCTTTCTAAAGATAGAACAACAACTTATACCATTGAAAACAAAAAAGAATACACCATGCTTTCAAATTTTATGGGTTACGCTACTGCTGAAGCCGTTGCTGTTCGCTCTCTGATTTCAGCTCGAAGAGCGAGGATTTTTACAAAAAAGAACTTTTCTCCAATCAAAAGGTATTCTGAAAGACTACTTCGAAATGAAAGTCTGGCTCAATTCCAATATTTTACCGACATTGAAAAATCAGAGAATGAGGATGGGGGAGAAGAGGCTGCAATTGTCAGGTTCTACGGTGCTGATGAGCTTTTCGGTCCGGTTCATTCAAATGATAATATCTGGATCCGAAATCTTTATGGCTGGCCAACATTTCATGCGCTGGTTACAACATCAAAACGGATCATGGATTTTGATACTCATCAACCAGCTGAACAATCTGCTCCCATGGATGATATTTTTCTGGGAGGATATGCAGAAGAGGTCGCGTCTATTATATTCGATCCAAATGCAAACGATCTCAGGACTAACGGACAAAGACCTTTCGATCCGGCAAAAGATATAGTATATGTCAAGATTGATAACAACTCTTTTTCTTCTATGTATGGTGAGATTGAATTAACCGGTATAGAGCAATTCAATGTTTATAGTTGGTTTCCCGATGATGCCGCTGCAGCTAATGCTGTTGTCAATGCAGGAGGAAACTGGTATGAGGAATCTGATCATATCTGGACAAATCATATTCCCATCTATGACACTCTCTGGACACAGGGTCCTACCGGAACCGTAAATAATGGATGTGTCTGGGTAGAAAGCGAACTCTGGATCGAAGGAGAAGTTGCAGGTAAACAAACTTGGGGTAGTGCTGATACGATTTTTGTTGTCGGGGATATAACATATAATGGGACAAATGTTGGATCACCTCCTGATGACGAGGAAAATCCCAATAGAGACGATTATTTTGGATTAGTTTCCGAAGAAAAGATCCTGATCAGGTACAAACACAAAGACCCATTTAATGATATGATCCTCATAGATAATAATTGTGAAGACATCTGGTTGTATGGAGCATACGCTGCTATCGGAAAAGGTGATCAGGAATTGCAGGGAATTTACTACTGCCATTATGATGGTATTTTTACTTTCCAATATCATCACACCCATGGTTCAACACCGGACTTTATGGCTCAGGATCCATATGCTCCAGGAGGTAATGTCCTTTATTCTTATATTGATTTTCATAAATTTGTTTTCCCTCCCAGCAGCTTTGTCCCCCCGGAAATTACCGGTTTCAACCTTCATGGGGGAGCACCGCAACCTCCATATAACATGTGTGGATATCCTTATGAAAGTCCAGCATATGTCTATCCCAATACTGGTCCAAATTATAATTATCCTTATGGAACAGACTGGCCATGGTATAATCCTGTCTGGCCCGAATCTGCTGCTGATATTGATACCGAAAGAGGTATAATCCATATATATGGCGCAATTGGTCAACGCAGAAGAGGTTATGTACATCGCTCCGGAATAGATCCTTACAATCATCCAAATCAAACCGAGTGGGATTTAGAGTATTATCATTATGACGGAACACATCCCAGTTCAGGATATAATAAAGATTATCATTATGATAACAGGTTTCTCTTTGTTCAACCACCATGTTATCCTCAAGTATATAGAGGATTTGGTGAAAATGTTCTAACGGAATTCAAAGCTGAGAACTGGCACATGAAAATTCCGCCTGAATAGTCATTATGTGCTTAAATAAAATAAGGGAGATGAAATGAAAGAAATTATCAAAAATGAAAAAGGAGCAATAATTTTAATGCTCGTTGCCATGATCGTGGTTTTGGTTTCTGTCATTTCAGCCTTTTCCTTAATAAATCTGGTTCAAAATGATCATCTTCAAACCCAATATCAGAATGATAAAATACAGGAAGAATTATTATTACGAAGTGAAGCTGTAAGAACACAGCTTAGTTTGGAGAATGATAAGAACAAACCATTGCCTGAAAGGGAAGTTGAAATTTTAGCAAATGATAGAATTACAACTTATACTATTGAAAATAAAAAAGAATATACAATGATTTCTAATTTTATGGGATATGCTACTGCTGAAGCTGTAGCCATTCGTTCTCTTGCATCTGCTCGAAGATCGAGGATTTTTATAAAAACGAACTATTCTCCCATTAAAAGATACTCTGAAAGACTTCTCAGAAACGAAAGTCTTGCCCAGTACCAGTATTTTTCGGATGAAGAAGCATCAGAAAATGCAGAAGGAACTGATGATCCTGTAAAATTCTGGGGACCGGATGTTCTTAACGGACCTGTTCACAGTAACAGTGATATCTGGATTCAACAAGCCGGTGGTGGAAATAATATGGGATGGCCCACTTTTCATGCGATGGTTTCAACTGCCGGGATATTTAGAAAGTTTCCTGAAGGAACTCATCTTCCTGATACCGAAGCTCCCATGGACCAGATTTTTCAGGGTGGATGGCAGGAGGAAGTTGCTTCTATTATTTTTGAACCTACAGCGAATGACATAAAACAAAATGGGATTAGACCTTTTGATTCTACCAAGGAAATTGTCTATGTAAAATTAGACGGAAATACCTACAGTTCAATGTACGGTGATATAGAATTTGTTGGAATCGATACATTTGGTGTTTATAGCTGGTATCCGCATACTCCAGCCTGGGCAAATGCTGTTACAAATGCAGGATTTAACTGGTTTGAAGATACCGATCATCTCTGGACTAACTACATCCCCATGTATGATACTCTCTGGACTTCCGGTCCTTCAGGAACGATTAGTAATCAATGTGTCTGGATGGAAAGTGAACTCTGGATAGAAGGAGTAGTTGCAGGAAAACAAACATGGGGAAGCGCTGATACTGTTTTTGTAGTTGGTGATATCTGGTATGATGGAACTCCAATAGGTACCTCTCCGGATGATGAAGATAATCCGAATCGAGATGATTATTTTGGGCTTGTTTCGGAACAAAAAATCCTGATCAGATATAAACATAAAGATCCATTTGATGATATGGTAGTTAGAACCGATAATTGTAATGACATTTATTTATATGGAGCTTATGCTGCCATTGCTGATGGCAATGAAAGTTTATTTGGAATAGAGTCTTGTCATTATGATGGGATCTTTACTTTCCAATATCATCATATGCATGGTTCTACTCCTGATTTCAGGGCTATGAGTCCTTATACTGGAGATGACACCCTATTTTCATTTATTGATTTCCATAAATTTATTTATCCACCCAATACTTTCGTTCCCCCCAACATTGAAGATTTTAATTTACATGGAGCTGCTCCGGTTGCTCCCTACAATATGTGCGGTTTTCCTTATGAAGACAATGGGTACTTAAATTCTTTTCCCAATAATGGACCTACTTATGCAATTCCTTATGGAACAGATTGGCCCTATTACAATCCGATTTGGCCGGAATCTGCTGCAAATATAACGACCGAGAGAGGTGCTATCCATATTTTTGGTGCAATCGCTCAAAGAAGAAGGGGATTTGTCCATCGTTCCGGTTCTGATCCTTTTAATCATCCACAGGGATTGAGTAGCCCTAGTCCCTGGGATATTGAAGATTATCATTACAGTGGAAATCATCCCAGTTGTGGTTATGACAAGGATTATTATTATGACAACCGATTTCTCTTTGTCCAGCCACCCTGTTATCCGCAAATATATCGAGGTTTTGGTGATACTGTTCTTTCAGATTTTAAAGCTGAAAACTGGATGTTGAAAATTCCGCCGAAATAAAAAATAGTTAATATAATAATTCAAGATGTGAGGTGATATGGCAAAAAAGAAAAAGACTAAATTTAAAGAATCAATCGGTCTGGATATTGGTTCTCACAGTATTAAACTGGTGCATCTGAAAAAGCTGCATGAAGGTTTCAAGTTATTGAACTACGAGATCAAATCTACTCTTCCGGAAGGTATGGAACCGGTTCTTTCAGACCTTTCTCCGGACAGGTTTACTCCGGTGTTGTCTTCCATGCTGAAATCTTTAAAGATCAATCCCAAAAAGGCAAAGCATGTGGTTTCGTCCATTGGAGGTGATAATACAAGTATAAAACAGATCAAAACGATCTTCCTACCGGATGAAGAACTGGAATCCGCTTTATTTTTTGAAGCAAAAAAACATCTGCCTATCAGTGGAGCGGAAATGTTACTCGATTACCAGGTGCTGAATGTCGAGGAAAAAACGAACAATATGAATATCCTGCTGGGAGCTTCGACAAAAACATTATTAAAAGAACACTCCGATATTCTAACCTCAGTTGGACTTTCTCCGGGAATAGTTGATATAGAATCGCTTGCTGTTGCTAATAGTGTTATCTTTAATTCTTTTTTTGAAGACGGTGTTTATGTAATCCTGAATATTGGAGCCTTTAAAACAAATATGGTTATTTATGGTCCCAGTGCAAAATTCTTTGCTCGGGACATTGGCTGGGGTGGTTATCATTTCACAAAAGACATAATGAAAAGATTAAAAACAACCTATGAAAAAGCAGAGCAATATAAACTTGAACACGGTTTGAAAAAAGAAAAAGATACTGTTGATACCACTTCGATGATCGCTCTGGATATTACTGAAAAATCTACAGTTGAACAGATTTCTATGGAAGTTAAGCGTTCTCTCCGGTTTTATGTTAAAGAAGCCGGGACCAGTGATTTCAGAAAGATATTATTGATCGGCGGGGGAGCTAAATTACTGGGATTCCCGGAATATCTCGAGGAACAGTTGAATATTCCAACAGAAGTATTTAATCCTTATACAAGTCTGGAAATGCCGGAAAAATTTAAAGATAGACAGGATCCACAGCTTGCTCTGGCTCTGGGTTTGGCTATGAGACCGGAATAGAGGAGATTATATGAGCCAATTATTTTTCAAAATAAATTTAAATAAATATGGAGAATTGAGACGAAAGATTGAAAAAGAAAGGAATACTTTCTTAACTACGGCAATCTGTTTTATCGCGATCACGATCCTTTTGTACGCATTTGTTCTTTATATTAATTATGACCTGAATGCGAAAATCGATAACCGCAAAGAACTTCTTTCGGATATTGATAAAGAGATCAAAGCTTATCAGGTCAGTGGAGAATTTCTTACCAATCATGATCTGGAAAGAATGGCAAGAATAAGTACGGAAAGGATTTTCTGGGCAAAAAAATTAGTTGCCTTTTCCGAGATCACAGCTGATAAAATTGCCATCACTCATTTTTCATTTAAAAATAATGTTTTGAGTCTGTTCGGTATAACCAAGTTAGATAAAGAACAAAAAGAATTTGATTTGATCGATGATTTTATAAAAAAATTAGAAACCAACTCTCATATCAGTTCCGATTTTCCTGAGATTAAATTTGTGAAATCATATCGTGATTTTGAGAAAGAAGTCGAAATCCTGCGTTTTCAGATTGACTGCCAGGCAAAAGAATTTGAAAAGAAGGGAAGGAGGAGAGGATGAGACAAAAATACTTGATCCTGTTTGCAATAATGGTTCTTATCGCCATGATGTTTTTTTATTTCAGCAGCAACATTGTTTATGATAAGATCAATAGAATTAAAAAATTTGATAGAAAGATCAAGGTAGAACAGGAAAAACTGAATAGTGCTAAAGTACTTAATGAGCAGTTGCAGCAAGTCTCAAAAGTAATTATGAACAGCATGACAAAAGAGAAAGAGTATAGTGCTGATGAAGTGAATGAATTTACCAAGAAACTTGCTGATCTGGCAGATAAATATAAGATAGCTGTACATTCTTTCTTTCCAAAAGTTATCTCAACAGTTGATACAAAATTCCTGGAACAATTATATATAATGGAACTTAATTGTGATTATATCCAATTAGGTAAACTTCTGGCAGATATCGAAAGTTTTGATTATATTATCAAAGTGAAAACCATAGAGGTTCGTCCAATTGGAGCAGACAAGAAAAAAGTCGGAACTGATATTGAAACTGCAACCAGATATAAAGTAACTTTAGAACTCTCCACATTTAAGATCATAAAGGAGGCATAAATGGAAGAAAAATACATCAAAGATTTTGTGATAGCCCTGGTGATATTGTTGATACTTGCCTTTGCAATCAAAGATTACTACCTCTATAAAATCAGTAATGATGTTCCTGATGAATCGATACATAAAAAGATAGCACTCAGCGAAGGTCTGCTTGGGAAAATTGAGAATATCGAACAATCTATAAATGATAGAAAGCAATTTGTTTTTAGTGTTGCCAAAGATCCTCTGGAACAGAACCTGATCGTTAGAACCCAGAAAGACCTGGAAAAACAGTGGAGAGAAGAAGTAGAGAGTATGGTTCGCCTGGAATCTACGATCATTCCTGATATTGGAGACAAACTTGCAACAGTATCATATCAGGGTTTAACCAAAAACTATAAAATTGGTGATGAATTTGTAAAAGGAAAGATCATTGATATTTTATATGGAGAGATACTGTATTCTTACCAGGGAACTACTGCCTCTTTGAGAACAGAGAAAATCCCGCCCAAACCTGTTGAGATCAGCACAAAAAAATCAAAAAAATCAAGAGAATATAATTGGTAAAAAAGGAGAATATATGAAATTCAAAGTAAAAGCATTTATCTTGCTACTAGTTGTTTCTTTGTTTATGGTCGGTAATCTTTTTTCCGATGAACAAGAAATCGATCTTCTGAATACTAAGGTCAGCATCGACGCAGAAGACGCAGCAGTTTCGCATATTATGTCCCAAATGGCGAGACTTAGTGGTTGTAACATTGTTTTATCAATGGAAACCATCTCGGAAGACAAAGTCGAATCCGATGAAAAGAAAATTACAATTCATTTAAAAGATGTTCCTATCGAACAAGCCCTTGCTCTTGTCGTAAAATCGATCGGTCTTTCATATCGTCTCGTTGGTGATAAAACCTTCCTCGTTGGTGATAAGAAAAGGATCGAAGAAGAAATCGGTGAAAGAACTTATATTATAAATCTGAATTACATCGATGTAGAAAAAATTGTCAAAGCTCTGGAAGTTTTACCCGGAACTGCTGTTGCAGTGGAAGGTCAAAACGCACTTTTACTCCGAGCTAATCCTGAAACCTATGCAGATATCAGCAAAAAGATCAAACAGCTCGATGTTCCTCAAAAACAGATCGAGATCAGAGCCAGACTGATAGAAATATCCATAAACGAAGCTGAAAAAATTGGTGTTGACTGGTCTAAACTTAATCATCTGACCACAATTTTAGCCGAGGATCCGGTCAATGCAGTAGGAGTTGGCTTACCATACGATTTTAATGACGATACCGGAGCAACTCCTTATGGTGATATGGAAGGAAATGCCTTAGGTGAATTACCAAATGATCAATATTTCCAGAAATTAGGTGATCTGGATGATATTGGACATTTCAGTCGTCAATTAACTGCTTTTGATATTACTATCGATTGGCTTATGGAAAACAATGCAGCTCAACTTCTCACAGACACACGCATTGTTTCTTTAAACGGAGAAGAAGCTGAAATTCATATCGGGGAAGTTGTTCCTTTTGTTGTTACAGATAATGACAAACAGATTCAGGTAGAAAGAGAAAATGTAGGGATCATCCTGAGAATAAAACCATCAGTTAATAAAGACGGACAGATCACTACGAAAATCGAACCTGAAGTAAGTTCTGTTATTGAGCTGGTGGGAGGTTATGTTCCCCGAACTAAAGTTAGAAAAGCAACTTCAACAGTAACTGTTCCGGATGGTAAAAGGATAATTGTTGGTGGATTATTAAATTCAACCATTACAAATCAAATCAATAAAATTCCGTTATTGGGTGATATTCCCTTTATCGGAAAATTCTTCCAGCATAAATACAGCACGGTCAACAATACAGATCTGATCATTGAAATAACCCCAAGAATTGTAGATTTTAATGAAGAAACTGTAGAGTTTGATCTTGATGAAAGGCTGGAAAGAAAGCTGATTAAAGAAAAAGAATAGGAGGAAATATGAAAGCAAAAAAAATTACCTTAATACTTTCTTCAATGATTATTATTGCTATACTTATTCTTACTGCGTGTGATAAAAGAGTAATTGAACTTCCTGATTATATTATTCAAAGCATTAGTGCTTTTCCTGATTCTCTTTATGCTGATAATGATAATACAACTAAATCTGAGATTCGAGCGACTGTTGTTGATAATGCAGGAAATCCTGTTGTTGGAGAAACAGTTACCTTTAAAACCCTTGAGGATAGTCTTGCTAATATTAATGCTACTGCTGTTACTCAAAGCAATGGCGTAGCTAAAGTAGAATTTTTAGATCGTGGTATTGTTGGTGTTTCGACAGTTCAGGCTACGATTGCCAATTCTTCAGAAACTGTTTCTGTTAGAATAATTGAGAAACCGGCAGCCCTAAAAAAATATATTGCTCAACTATTTGCAGTTCCGGATTCAATTTATGCGGATAATAATGATGCTACATATTCAGAGATAAAAGCATATATTGTCGATGAAAATGGATTTTCCGTAATTGGTGATACAGTTTATTTTCAAACTGATTCGGATTTAGGTTCAATTGTTTCTTCTGCGACAACGGATCAGAATGGCATTGCAACTGCTAATTTTCATGATCATGGAGAACTTGGAACTGCCACAATTCAAGCATCTATTCCTGATACAATTGTAACAGTTAATGTTAGAATCATTGAAACACCTTCTTGTCATATTGATCTATTACTTGCCATTCCGGATTCAATTTATGCTGACGATAATGATGCCACATATTCGGAAATTGACGCTTATATCGTAGACGATAACGGTTATCCCGTAGAAAGTTATTCTGTTTCTTTCCAGACAGATCTTGGTTCTGTCGATGGAACTGCAGTTACGGATATAACCGGCATAGCTACAGCAAAATATTATGACAACGGGAATTTAGGTATCGCCACAATTCAAGCTTCTATAGAAGATACAACTACCAGCATTCAGGTTAGAGTTATCGAACTACCTTCTTATCATATTGAATGGATAGATGCAGATCCTGATACTATTTATGCTGATAATAACATTACCTATTCAGAGATCAGCGTACTTGTAAAAGATGAACAGAATTTTGCTGTTCCCGGGGAATC
>DRTC01000360.1 GCA_011372345.1 Candidatus Cloacimonadota bacterium | reverse complement strand
TAAGTTGACTGGCATCAGCGGATTAGAAAACTTAAATCAAGCCAGCTAAAGCAAACTTAATTCAAGTTTTCAGTAATTCCGGTGGTTTTCGTTCAAGCACTATATAAGAATTTTCGAAAAGATCGAATCATTATGCTCGTTCCCAAATTGTATATGGGAATGTTATTTTTGAAAAGTTTTTTACTTTGTTATTTTTTAGTTGAAGGAAATGATATTTTCGAAATATAATTTCTTAACCAATTGTGTTCCCAAATAAAATTTGGGAACAAGTAAAATCGTATAAATTGCAAAGAATTATAGATGAATTTTAAAATCTTAAAAGAATCTTTTTTAGTAGATAAAACAAAGCGAATTCTCATCAAAATCCCTTCTGATGAATTGATGTATTTCGGTTACTTTATCGAAGGTTTCGAGGGCTGGTGCAATTATACGACTCCGGATAAAAATGAATCTGTTCTGCAGGTGGATATTGCTCCGGATTTTGTGGAAGAGTTTGGAATTATGCTGCAATTTATGCGGGATTGGGAGTTATAGAATCAATCACTCCAAACTCAAAAGATACTTATGAATAACTTCCTTCATATCTTTGCGGGAAACAACTTCGTTCACTCCACCTCTATCCAGGTAAAATTCGGCAGTATAATATTTTTCATCCATTCCTTTACCGGAAATCATCTTGGTTACACGCGGACCGGCAAAACCGAGTTGAGCGTTTTTCTCTGCTAAAATTATCGTTCCCTGCGAGGCAAAACTCGCTAAAGTTCCACCGAAAGTTGGATCTGCGAGAATAGAAATATAAGGTTTTTTCAGTTTAGTCAGAGCCATATTTGTTTTTGCCATTTGCATCAACGAGAGGATTCCTTCATGCATTCTGGCTCCACCGGAAAGTGCAACCGATATCAATGGGCATTTTTTATGATTTGCTAATTTCACGGCCCGCAGGAATTTTTCTCCAACTACAGAACCCATGGAACCGCCTAAAAATCCAAATTCGGAAACAGCGACCACAACCTGTGTATCAAAGATTTTTGCTTCTCCGATAACAAGTGCTTCTTTAACGCCAATTTTCTTCTGAGCCTTTTTCACTGTGTCTTTGTATGATTTTGTCTTACCTTCGTATTTATAACTGAATTTTAGAGCATCTCTGGGAACGAGATATTTATCCGATTCAATGAAGGAATCTTTGTCAGTGATGCACTCGATCCATTCATGTGCAGATAGAAAGTATTTCCTGCTGATGGCTCCGCACTTTGAACAGGTTTTGTAATTATCGAGGAAGGTTTGAAAAGAAATATGAGTATTGCATTTTTCACATTCGTAATATTCAGGTTCTTTCAGGTTTTTTATTTCTTCATTTTTAGCAGTTTTTGCCAGATGCAAAGTAAGATGATCACCGATTTTTTTCAGTCTCTCAAATACTTTCTCGAATTTTTTTTCAATAACATGTACGCTTTTCATTGTCCTTTGCTTGAAAATTTCAGTATAATCTTCTTTGAATTCTCCATAACCGGTAAACCGTTTGTACCTGCTTTTCAGTAGTTTTTTTACATCGAAATGAGCAAGTTCATTTAAAGTCAGTGAGAATTTTTTCTCGATATTAAGGATTGTGCATTTTGGATCATTGTGTGCTCCTCCTTCCGGTTCAGGAATGATATCATCGATGATCCCAAAAGTCAGCATATCTTCAGCAGTTGGTTTCTGGAGGTTGGCTGCTTCTTCCTTTCTTGCCGGATTACGCAGAATAATGCTCGCACATCCTTCCGGTGACATCACGGAATAGACAGCATTTTCAAGCATCAGTGTTCTATCTGCAACTTGCAGGGCAAGAGCTCCGCCGCTTCCACCTTCACCTAAAATGAGAGAGATCGTTCTGGTTTTTAAGCCAGCCATTTTATAGATGCAATCCGATATTTTCCAGGATTGAAGATATTCTGCAGAATGTTCAAACGGATCTCCACCAGGCGTGTCTATGATGGTGATCAAAGGGGTATTCGATTTTTCTGCTAAATCCATGATTTTCATTGCCAGAGAATATCCTTCCGGTTTGACCATCCCGAAATTCACTTTTGTCTGTTCTTCCAGAGATTGTCCTTTTGGTTTTTCTTGAGCAATGATAAAAACTTTCTGATTTTTAAATTTCGCTGAGCCTGCTATCAAGGCAGGATCTTTAGGAAATCCCTGTAAATATGGAATGAAATTCGAAAATATTTCTTTGATGATTTCCGAAGATCTTGGTCGTTCCGGATGCCTGGTTATCTCATATTTTCCCCAGGCATTATCACTTATATGTTTCATTGAAATTTTCCTCCTTTCAGGAAAGAAAATTACTTTCCTGATAAAACTAAAAAAGCATCATACGAACTTATTTTTTTTAGAGTTTCAATTTTTATTATAAGTGATTTATAAACAAGAAATTTTATTGATTATTTTAAGTATAATTAAGCAGGTAAATTAATAAAATTAATTAAAATATTAAAATAATTAATTTAAGACTTGACATAATTAATGATAGGATTTAATTTGGCTTCGTAAATTAAGAAGGAGGTAAAATGAATAAACAATTAAAACAATGTCCGATCTGCAATTCCAATCTTGAGATCATCGAGTATCATTGCCCAAATTGTGATACTTCTATCAAGGGGAAGTTTGGGATTGGAGAACTGGCTTCTTTGAATGCTACGCAGCAGGAATTCGTGAAAGTTTTCGTCTGCTGTCAGGGAAGTATCAAGGAAGTAGAGAAAGCATTGGGAATTTCTTATCCAACTGTGAAAAACAGGTTAGGAGAAGTTACAAAGGTTCTCTGTCCGGAAAAGAAGGAACCGGCAAAATCGATATCACCCGAAATTCTGGATGAGATCGAAAAAGGGAATCTGACAGTCGATGAAGCGATTGAAAAAATGAAAAAGAGTAATTAGCAAAAGAACAAAATTAGGAGGAAAAAATGACAAGTTTTGAAAAAACATTCCGTTCCCAAACGAAAAGTAATCTCAAGGTGAACTTCAAATCGGAAAATCTGAGCATAAAGATCAAAGGCAGAAACCAGGAAGAGAGTGATTTTTTTGTAAAATTCAATTACAAAAATTACGATGAAGAAACGACTCCCGAGGATTTGATCAAAACAGAATATGATGCTGACAATAATATTCTATCAATCAATCTAACGGTTCTTGAAAATGAAATATCGATCCGTAATTCTGAATTTGTCCTTTCAGTTCCAATCATTTCTGATGTAAATGCTGAAGTTGAGAATGGTGCGATTTCAATTGAAAATTTACAGGGGAATCAGAAAATTAACGGAGAAAATGGTCCTGTGAAAATGGATCATATTAATGGAGAAATAGTTTGCGAAACCGAGAACAGCCCAATTTCTATTCTAACAAGCAATAGTAATATCAAGATTAATAATGAAAATGGTCCAATAATGTTGAAAGAATGCGAGGGAAATATTAGTCTTGATGCAGAAAACAGCCCTGTAAAAGTGATCAAATGTAAAGGAAATTTGCTTTCAAAAACCGAAAACGGAACTTTTAGAGTTCTGGAAGCAAACTTCAATAATGCTGATATTCAAAGTGAAAATGGTAGCATTTATTATGAATTTACTCCTGTCGAATCAGGGAAATTTAATTTCCAAAATGAAAATGGGAAGATCCATTTAGTTGTTCCTGATGGAGTTCCCTACAAAATCAGAGCGGAAAATGATTTTGGAAATTTCAATATCGGTCTGGAAGGAAATTATGACAGGAAAACAGATAATGATATTCACATCATCGAGATGATAAAAGAATCCGGAAATGTTGAAATTACTGCGAAAAATGAGAATGGTTCTATTCGTATTATGAAAAATCCTCATCATGGAAAATATCATGGCATGGGAGCAGGATTCAACTTCGATCTTTCCGGAATTTCTGATATTCTGGACGGAGTTGTGGAAAAGATTCCTGATGATATCAATACCGAGAAGATCAAAATCAAGATCGAGAAAGCAAAAGACAAACTAAAAAATGTAAAAATACCGGATGTTTCCATGATCATAGAGAATGTGATGACCGGTGTTCAAAAGGAAATCAATGAGTCTATCAGCAAAGAACTGAACAACGAAAAAGCCAAAGAAACAATGGAAAAAGTGAAAATAAAAATCGAAAAAGCAATGAATAAAGTTCAGGAGAAATTTACTTCCTCAGAACTTTCCGAAAAAGAAAAACAGGAAGTCGATGAACGAAGCCGCTTGAAAATCCTGCAGATGCTGCAGGATGGCAAGATCACAGCAGATGAAGCAGAAAGACTTCTCAAGGCAATGGAAGAGAAGGATTATCAAAAATGAACTGTCATTACGAGTTTTCTCTTGCTGGCATCGACCGAAGTAATCTCTTTCTTATCCTAAAGTTAGAGTTGGAGATTGCTTCGTAGGAATTTATTAGCAAGACACCTCGCAATGACAATTTTAATAGTTGCAGAATCCAAGTTAAAAAAGGAGATAATCATGGATGAAAAAAGAAAAATAATCGATATGGTCGCAGATGGAAAAATCTCAGCCCAAGAAGCGGAAAAACTTCTTGCTGCAATGATTCCGAAAACTGCTCCCACGATCAAAGGAAAAAAACTGTTCATCAGGATCACACAGGAAGGAAAAGCCAAACCTAAAGTGAATATCGCGATTCCCATCAAACTGGCAAAGATCGGGATGCATT
>DRTC01000359.1 GCA_011372345.1 Candidatus Cloacimonadota bacterium | reverse complement strand
CAGCTATTTTTCAGTTGATTTCAGGAATTTTCTCAAAATTGGAATCAATTCTTCCGTTAATTCATCTTCATTAAAATATCCTCCGGATTCTTCACTTTGTTTTCTCATCTTCAGAAGCCAGGAATTTGTTTTCCCCAGATTCTTATAAATTTCAGGCAGTTTTTCTTTGATCTCTTTTCGAATTTCGAGAATATTCTTCTTATACAAATCCGCAGAAAACATCGATCTTGCCCGATCAACAAGATTATGTGCTTCATCGATCAGGAAGACAAATCTATCATCTTTTTTCAGATTTTCTTCATCAAAAAAACGGCGCAAATAAATACGAGGATCAAAAGCATAATTATAATCGCAGATGATGCAATCCGACCAGAGAGAAATTGCCAGCGAAAACTCGAAGGGACACACTTTGTGTGTTTGGCTGTATTTTTCAACTATTTCTCGTGTGAGAGAATTTTCCTGAAAAATATCATTCAGTGCAGCATCGATCCGATCATAAAATCCTCTGGCAAAACTGCATTCTTCACCATTACAGGCATTTTCCGGATTAGGGCAGATCTTGTCTTTGGCAGTTAAGGTCAAAAATGTAAAGTTCAATCCTTTTTCCTTCATTTTTTGGAAGGATTTTTCTGCTGCTTCTTTACCGGTCGTTTTTGGTGTCAGATAGAATATTTTTGTGGAATGTTTTTCAGGAAATGTTTTGATCGCAGGAAAGAGGACTGCTGCTGTTTTACCAATTCCGGTAGAAGCCTGCACGATCAATTGTCCGGAATCGCGGATATTTCGGTAAACTTCCATTGCCATTTTTCGCTGACCGGGACGGTATTTTTCAAATGGAAAATCTAATTTTCGAATTGTTTCATCACGCAGATTTCGATAATCGAATAATCGCTTCATCCAAACTAAATATTTTTGGAAAAGTGTTTGGAAGAATCCTTCCAATTCTTTTATAGAAAAGGTTTTCGTGATTTCCTTGATTTCTTTTGACTCGAGATGAAAATATGTTAATCGAATATCTATGGTTTCCAAACAATCTTTAGATGCATAAATGTAAGCATATATTTTTGCTTGTGCCCAATGAACAGGATTTTCTTTTTTCTGTAAAGAATCAAGATTTCTATCCGTAGTTTTGATCTCTTCTATGATAATTTTATCAGGATAAACAAAAACTCCATCGATCCTGCCTTTTATCTCTACCTGGAAATTTTCCGTTTCGATCTGCCATGAAACAAAAACTTCTTTCTGATATTCTTCAGGTCGTGATTTCTGGATTTTCTGATGAACTCTAATTCCAGTAACTGCCCGACTTGAACTGGTGAATGCTTCCAAATTCAAATCACCGCTGCGATGAGTGTATTCAGCAAGTTCCCGCACTGAAATTGTAATTTTTTGTTTCATAAATTTTCCATCTTGCTGGACTCTACTTCATCCGGCTTTTGACGGATGGAGTTGAGAACAGTAAAAAGAGATCGAAAATAAACTCCATCGAACTAAAGTTGATGAAGTCCAGTCTTGATTTTCTTCTTTAACCTTTTGTACCGATGAATTAACTCATCGATCACACTCATCTCAAAAATATAACTTTGTTTAACGAGAGTAATCGCTTTTTCTGTGTACTGCAGAGCTTTCTGATAATTATGCCTGCGATGTTCTTCAATTTTTGCCAACTCGATAAAAGCGTAAATTTCATCCGAATTTGCTGCTTGCAGCCAGAGTTTTTCTGCTTTTTCGATCTGCTCATATTTTTTGTAAAGAAACGAAAGTTGCTTCAAACATTTTACATTTTGCGGATTTTTCTTTAATTCGATTTCAAATATTTCTCGTGCTGAATCAAGGTTTTCACAATCCTCAAACAACCTTCCAATCTCAAACAAATTTTTTTGAGGAAGATTTTTCCTGATCCCCGAAATATCCAAGGTTTCAGAAATTTTGATCAAAAGTGCAGCCATCGAAATAATGTCGATCTTATTATGATGAAAAACATTTTTCAGAAGTGATGCATCTTTATTTTCTAGATAATCGAAATAAACCTGCGGAATTTCACTACCAGGAATGTCGTTTGATAGATCGCGTTTTTTTTGCAGGATTTGTTTCTCTAAATTCTGAAGTGTACAATTGTCCAGAACATTCTTCCATAACCTTCGAGAAAGATGCAGCAGATCGAGATTTTCCATCTGTTTCAGATTTTTCTGATTGAGAATAAATCGGGTTTTTAAAAGTGGAATATCAAAACTTTTCCCGTTGAAACTGACAAACACTGAAAATTCCCTGAATTCTTTTTCAAGAGCATTTATCAAAAAAATTTCCGCAGATGGATCGGTCATAAAAAATTGTTTTACGAAGAAATGATCATCACTGAAAAATCCGATCCCGACTAAAAAAGCGAGTGTTCCGGTTCCTCCGGCTAATCCGGTTGTTTCCGTATCTATGAAAAGAAGATCATCCAATTTGATATTTTGTATCCCAGCCCATTTTTCGACTATTTGCGGGATTTTGAATTCTTGTATTTCGACAGAATCGAAGTTGAATGGTAGTTTTTCAAAATAATCAACGCAGAATATTTTCTCATTTTCTGAAAGATATTTTCCCGTTACTAAACTATGAACATCTTTATCAGAAAGGATTTTTTTTTCTTCCGGTTTTTTCATTTTCGGAAGTGCATCTTTTAATAAGTTTTCTAATTCCGGCATGTTATTTTCGACAATCCTTATTCGAGTTGTAAGGTGCGACGACACGAAATCAGTTTGTTGGATTTTTGTTTCGACTCGACGCTTCGCTTTCAAGTCGAATTAATGTTTCAGCAACCTCAACATCTCCAGCACCTCATCCTTCGCTCCCATTCCATTCTCCGCAACCGGACCGACACAAGCAGGACAACCGTCTTTACATTCGCAATTCGAGACAACTGAAAAAGCTTCTTCGAGCAATTTCTGGTGAATTTTAAATAATTTTTCACTCAATCCGATTCCACCAGGAATGCTGTCATTGAAGATAATTGTCGGTCGTTTGACAGCAAGTTTGGAAGCAAATTCCTGATGAACTCTGATGTCTTTCCGGTCACACATTAGAAATAAAGGAGCAATATTTCCCAGAAGATAAGATAAACCTGCGAGACCGCTTTGAATGAAGATCTGTTTCTCTGCTTCTCGATGACAGGCAGGACAGAGTGTGATCAGATTATCCAGTTTATTGGCTTCTTTTTTGGAAACAAACGAACGAAAGGGGATTTTATGATGAACATCGAAATGTTTTTCTTTTTCGATAGCCTGACAGTTCTGGCAAGTATATTCATCTCTTTCCCGTACATGATCGGATATTAATTTCCAATCTGAACCGTAATCATTTTTCTTTTTCCACAGATTTGATTCTTCTAACTGCTTTACCATTTTTTCCGATAACGAAAACCAGTAACCATAAGTAACCATCTGACTGGCTGGAAGATCGAGATTTTCATAACCAAGGATCTCATTGGAATACCATTTCATCTTCTTATATCCAACAACTTGATCCGTAACATTCAATTGTCCGTAATATTTTTTTCCTCCTTTAATCTCTTTTTCTTTTTTCAGTTTCAGAAGCTCGAATTCTGTCTTGCTCTGCGATTGTGTGTAATAATCAACTTTTCTCTTTTCCAACTCGACCAGATGATCTTTCTGATCGAGATTTCTAACGAGATATGACTCTCCATTATGAATATAAACTGCTTGCGGATGCGTCATCCAGAAAGCACTTCCCTCATCGACAATACCAATCGTTTTTCCTTCGGATTGGAGAATATATTCATTTGCTCCGACAGTTCGCAGGGAAATGTCATCAGCAGGATACGAGCTGGATTTCCAATAAAAAGTATTCTTGGAAGAAAACAATTTTCCATACTTTTGCAGGATTTCCAGATATTCTCCGACGATTTTAGAAGTTAATTTTCCAAAAGATTCTGTATTCAGAAAAGGTTTTTCGAATACAGCACATTGGAGATGATGAAGCAAAATAAACGGATTATCAGGATTGATGAGAGCTTGTTCCGGTGAGTTTTCCAATAAGTATTCCGGATGAGAAGCCAGGTATTGATCGAGCAGATTGGAAGACACGACCAGAATCGATAAAGATGAACTTCCTTTTCGTCCAGCCCGACCGGATTGCTGTTTCGTGGAAGCGATACTTCCCGGATATCCGCAGATAATAACCGTATCCAGACCTCCGATATCGATACCGAGTTCCAAGGCATTGGTTGCCACTGTTGTCCTGATCTTTCCTTCTCTGAAATTTTGTTCGATCTTTCGTCTTTCTGATGGTAGATACCCGCTGCGATAACCATGGATCGTTTCAGGACTTTTAATATTTTTATGAAGATAGGTCACGATCAATTCCACCATTCTGCGGGATTGAGCAAAAACAAGTGTCTGACCTTTTTCCTGATAAATTAAGTTTGCCAGGCGGATCGTTTCCAGCATCGCACTTCTGCGGATTCCGAGTTCTCTGTTCACAAATGGCGGATTATAGATCATAAAATGTTTTTCTCCATGCGGAGAACCATCTTTATCGATCAAAACAAAATTTTCTTCGAGCAGATTGGAAATGAAATCTGTTGCATTTGAGAGCGTTGCAGAAGTAAGGATGAATCTCGGTTTAGATTTATAAAAATCTGCAATCCGTTTCAATCTCCTGATCACATTGGCAAAATGAGAACCGAAAATTCCCCGATAAATATGAACTTCATCGATCACGATAAAAGATAAATTTTTGAAAAAATCTGACCATTTAGTATGAT
This sequence comes from Candidatus Cloacimonadota bacterium, assembly GCA_011372345.1. Lineage (NCBI taxonomy): Bacteria > Pseudomonadati > Candidatus Cloacimonadota > Candidatus Cloacimonadota bacterium. The sequence continues at coordinate 290 of DRTC01000359.1, read as the reverse complement.
GAGGAAGAATTCCAAGATGCAGCATATCAGGATTGGAAAAAATGAAATTCGCTTTTGATCTGATAATATTTCTCTGCTCATTGGGAGTATCTCCGTCATAAATTCCCAGCTTTGCTTTCTGCTTCCGGGAAGATACTTCATTCAAATCGGTGAGCAATGTCTGCAGGTTATTTTTCTGATCTTGTGCTAAAGCTTTGGTGGGGAAGAGGAATAAAGCTCGCATATCATGATTTTTTAGAAAATCATGAAGGATAGGAAGCAAATAACAGAGACTTTTCCCGCTGTCCACT
>DRTC01000358.1 GCA_011372345.1 Candidatus Cloacimonadota bacterium | reverse complement strand
CCATTTCAGAGTTTGTTCATTTCCGAATTTGTTAAGAACAAATACATTTTCGGATTTTTGCGAATGATCAGTGAATTTGATATTCAAACCGAATTTGTTTAAGACCGATTTGTAAGTAATATTTCTTGAGCTTTCTTTTGGTATTTCGGAGAAAATTTCATAATTTGCATTGTAAACTTCTTTTGTTAAATCTTCAAAAGAACGACACAAAGAACATAATCTGTTTTCTTCATATTGCGTTACATTTTCCGTTGAATGACAAACATTGCAAAAATTATCCTGTTCGATCGTTTCTTTCGGTTCGAACATGTTTTCATAATAATCTTCCCAAATATCGGATAATTTTTTCTGTTTAATTTTAGCGGTTTCGCTTGAAACTCTGCGCCATACATCTTTGAAATCTTTAAATTCAAGAAGTTTTATTTTTGTATAACCGACATGGCAGAATAATTGTCCTTTGTGGAAATCGAATATAATCCGGTTGATTTCTTTTCTTAAAATTTTTATTTTTTCAATCGAAGTTTCCGGCGCCAGAATATAAAAATTTCCGCCGCCGTTATAAATGATATTCGCTTTTTCCAAATCCAATTCGCGAATCATAAATTCGGAAATTGCTTCCATCAACAAAACCAGATAAACGGAACGACCTTTCAAGCTTTTTGCCGCTCCTTCTGAAGGTATATTGAAAATATAATTCTGAATTCCGGAAAGATCGGCATTGATCAAAATAAAATGTTCATCGGTGATTTGTTCATCATTTGCAATTCTTTTCAAATACTTGCTTATCTTTTCGTCATCCAGTTTTCCATTTTGTATTTGATGAAATAAACAAACGGCGATGGCGGCAGTTAATTTTGAATGGTCAAAAAGTGAAATATCAGGATCACTTTTTGTTGTTTGAGCAGGAACAAAAGAAAGATATTTTTCCAAAAAGAACAATAAATCATCTTTGCTTTTTACTTGTCTGAATTTTTCGATCATTTTGTTACTTAAATCGTGATAATATTCTCTTGTTTGAATTTCATTTTTCTCTTCAGGTAGAAGATTATTAAATGTGAGTTCTCTCAATTTATAGTATTTATCGATTTGTTCTTTATTCAAAGTTCCGAAAATCGATCTTAACTGTACAGTATTATATTGAGAAGTATTCTCTTCATCTTTTTCTCTTTCCGAAGAAGCTAACCAATCAGCAAACTGAATAATTCTTCCTTCTTCACTTTCCGGATTATGATGAAAAGATGATATTTTTAGTAAAATATCTTTGTCTTCTGTTATCCAATCATCTTTCGTTAGGTATGATTTTAGGAAAAATGCCGTATATCTGGCATGAGAGTATTTAATTTCCGGGAAAAGTTCATTCACTCTTTTGTTTTCATAAACCTTACTTCGCTCGATAAGTTTTCCAATATCGTGAAATAACGCACATATATATATTTCATCTTGCGTAATTATATTCATTTTTGAATTCTCCTTGAATAAACTATTCTTTTTACCATTCCAAATCTTCTTGATACAGATTTTCCTAATCTAAAATATTCTTGCAAGAAAATTTTCATGATCTTATTATTAAATATGAACTATGAAACGACAAGAAAACATTATTTATTTCACACAAATATTTCTGTAGGTACAATCAAGACAACGATTTTTTGATGAAGTGCCCTTCGGAAAGTAATCGATGTTCAAGATATCGAAAATCTCATCAATTAGTTTTATTGTTTGGTCTTTAATTTTTTTACTTATGATCAACTCTTTTAATTTGTTGTTCGATCGTACATATACTATGAATGCTTTATCAACAGATTTCCGAAATATCTCTTCTATCAGTAATGCATAACATGTTTGTTGTATGAGGTGAGTCTTGAATACATGTTCGCGATATTCAGCATATTTATAGTCGAGAGGTGCAGCACTGTCCTTTTCAAAAAAGAGGACCTCATCAATTCTGCCAACCAAACGTAATGATTCGGAAGACATGTATACATCAATTTTTTTATCAATGCATCCGATTTTTTTTCGCAAATATTCTCTATTAATTAATGCTTTCTGTTCATGTATCTTTCTTCCTTTCATTACCAGATAGCGTTTATCTTCATGCTGAGAGATTTTCAGACAATTCATAAAATAGATAAATCGAGGGCAGTAAAGGTATTCAATGATCTCAGACGGGGTGACGTATTTCATTTCATGTAATCAGCGCCAGAAGGTCGTGTTTCACAAGTTCTTTATCAAATGCCTGTCCGAGAAGCTTACAGGATTTAAAATCTTTTTCACACATCGGGAAAATATACACAGAATCCTTCTTAGGATTTATCAGATCAATAATTTTTTGATGGATCTCTTTCAATTCGGCATTATTCAGATCACCGAGAAATACAGATTTTTGTACTCTATAGATACCTGCTTCTTCGCACATCTTAGATATCTTGGTCCTTGTTTTATTTTTTACGATGTCATAAATAATCCAGGTCAACATGTTAAAAATCCTTCCTTTTACCAATCAAATAATTAGCAAATGCGTGGGCATCAGCTTGTATCATATCAATTTGTTTTAGATTACGGTTTTTATATCTGATGATTTGATCGAATTCCTCTAGAATGATGGGAACAATATACTGTTTTCCTTCATCATTTAGTTGAAATCCTTGTTTTTCCACGGTAAAATAACAATCATTGATTTTTCTTCTGGAAAATTGATAAAAGATCGGTCTTTCAACCAATATTCTGTACGGTTCTATCATATCAAAAACCAATGATTTTTTGTTATAATTATCAGTATGAAGAATTCCTATATAAGGATCGAGTCCAGCAATGATCAACGCCTTCTCAACCTTGCTGTAAAGCATACCATATCCATAATTCAGAACTGCATTAAATTGATCTTTTGCAGGACGAAAGCTCCTGCCATGGAACTTGTATTTCCTTGGAAGGAGTAATGAGATTGCGTCAAAATATAGACGAGAGACGTTACCTTCTGTTCCCAATACATTAAACCTTCGTTCTTCAATCACACCTGAGATCCCTGTTAATTTCTTTTTTTGATTTACCATCTCTTCGATTTTCTGATGAATGCCCACAAGTGGCTGATTTCTTTTTTTGACTAATTGTCTTAAAAAAGATATCTGATTTTGTATCTTACGACCTATCCATATTTTTACTGCTTCCAATCCTTCATCTTTATCATAAATTTCAAGCAGTTTTCTTCTGATATAGGTTGTACTTCCGAGTTTTGGATACCATATCCTTCCATAGGGATCTCCATATTGGTCAATAAACACGATATCGATATTATATTCCATTGCGAGTTGAATAGCGTCGGTAGTTATTTGTGCAGCATTTGCCACGATGATCGAGGATATTCTTTTGGGCGATATTCTCTGCTTCTTCTCATCGATTCTCATCTCAAAGAGTTCGCCAACTTTATGAAGGTAAGTGCCGTATGATTTTAAGAAGAGTTGCATGACATTCCCTACTGGTTAAAACCTATTGTTTATACGTGAAAAGT
>DRTC01000357.1 GCA_011372345.1 Candidatus Cloacimonadota bacterium | reverse complement strand
TGATAAGCTCCTCGCTATCCGCAAACAGATAGTTCAATTAAGATGAAGACAAAATCGGAAGATTGGACTCGACTTGCTACAAAGTGCGAGTTGAGAACAATCTGCAAAAGGCGGTCGCAATTCGAGTCTTGCTTGGAATGTTTTCATAGGAGTTGAAAAGATTACACTCATCCTTCATCTGCGCTCAGGATGACACTCGATGTCATGATGAGTAAATTCGTCTCATGAGGAGCCGGAATCGAACCATAAGAAGATTAAAATCAGAATTAATAATAATCAGGAAAAATTCAAGAAACTCCCGTAATTTTCACTGATAATTAACCGCCGGATATTTTTTTTGCATTTGCCTTGACATTAGACTTGCGATGGGGATTTTTGCTTTTAAAAATATGTTCAATAGCGGAGGATTAATGGCGATAAATAAACTTGATGATATCATCGAACTTGCCAAAAAAAGATTAAAGAACAAATCCAAAAAAAGAGTTGTCGTTGCTTATGCACATGATGAAAATTCCATTAAATCGGTTTATGATGCATATAAGATGGGTTTGATCGATGCCACTTTGGTTGGTGATGATAATATCATCAAAAAATTGTGTAAAAAGATCAAGATAGACCACAAGTTGTTCAAAATCGTTCATGTTCCTGATGAATTAAGATCAGGCAATAAAGCAGTTGAATTGATCAAGAAAAAGAAAGCTGATATTTTGATGAAAGGACTGATCACTTCCGATAATTATATCAAATGTATTATCGATAAAAAAAACGGTTTAATGAAACCAAAAGCTGTTCTGGCGCATGTAACGATTTTCGAAATCTCGACTTATCATAAACTGCTGCTGATCAGCGATGCTGCCTTTATCCCTCTGCCTACAATCCAGCAAAAGATAGCAATTACCAATTATCTGGTGGATACTGCTCATAATATGGGAATCAAAATTCCGAAAGTAGCGATTTTATCATTTACGGAAAAATCTAATCCTCTTTTTGACTCGACTGCGGATGCTGCTATCATTGCCAAAATGGGAGATCGAGGACAGATAAAAAATGCAGAAATAGATGGTCCTCTTGCTCTCGATGTTGCTATCGATAAAGACAGTGTGATGGTTAAAGGAATTAACAGTAAAGTTGCCGGAGATGCTGATTGTCTTGTCTTTCCGCAATTGGAAGCTTCCAATATTTTCTATAAAACACTAACCAAACTTATCCATGCTGAAGCTGCCAGTTATATTGCCGGAACGATCGCCCCCTGTATGCTTTCTTCCCGCGGAGACAGTGAAAAGACGAAGCTTTACTCGATTGCTGTTGGGTGTTTGCTGGCTCAATAAACTAGTTCGATTTGTTAGGACATCGTTAAACATTTGTATAAGGATGAACGATGATTGAAGCTAACAAGCAGTCTATTCTTGGGTGAAGATATTTTTTTTTAGTTTCGATTTATCCCTTGTTAAAGAATCGAAAAATGTTTATTAAGGAAAATATAAAATGGGACTTATTTATACAGATTTAGATTTATCAAATCCCGTCTTGAAGAGTATCGAGAAAATTAAAGTTAAAGCTCTTGTCGATACAGAAGCAGCAACTTTATGTATTCCTGAGCATATCAATATTCAACTCGAACTTGAAGAACTCGAAAAAAGAGAAGTTACAACTGCTGATGGGAAAAAGCATTTAGTCCCTTATGTCGGACCTGTTAAAATCAGTTTTAAAAATAGATCATGTTACACAGGAGCATTCGTTTTAGGAGATGAAGTTCTGATGGGAGCAGTTCCAATGGAAGATATGGATCTGGTTTTGATCCCGCTGAAACAAACAGTCGATGTTAATCCAGAAAGTCCGAATATTCCTTCAGCAATTGTGAAATAGTTTTCGAGCAGAAACCTTGCGAATGGTCATGACCTTCGCAATGGTTGTTAAATTTTCTCGTTTCATGCCGATCATTACGGAGGTCTCATTCTTCGACCATCCGTAAGGTCTTATTTTAGTAAGATTGGAGATATTTTTTGGATCTAAAAATAAAAGGTAAAATAGCGTTAGTTACCGCAGCCAGTAAAGGTTTAGGAAAATCAGTAGCAATCCAGCTTGCGAAGGAAGGCTCGAAAGTCGTTATCTGTTCGAGAGATAAAGCCAATCTGGAAAAAGCTGAAAAAGAAATCATTGATGAGACAAATGGATTCGTAAAATCGTATGTTTGTGATGTAACCAAACCGGAGCAGATTAAGAAGCTGATAAACTCAATTATCAGGGAATTTGGAAACCTTCATATTTTAGTTTGTAATGCTGGAGGACCTCCTGCTGGAAATCCAGATGATTTTTCGTTGGAAGATTATCAAAATGCTCTCGAACTCAACCTATTAAGCACCATTAATCTGTGCAATTCTGTTATTCCCTTTATGAAAAAACAAAATTGGGGAAGGATCATCAACATTACTTCGATTGCTGCCAAACAACCTATCGATTCGCTGATCCTCTCCAACACTGCTCGTTCCGGTGTTTTAGGATTTTCCAAAACTCTTTCCAACAATGTTGCAGAATTTGGAATTACCGTAAATTCCGTTTGTCCCGGCTACACAAAAACCGAAAGAGTAGAGAACTTAGCAAAATCATTCGAAGAATCCGGAAAGGGTACAATAGAAGATTTTTATCAGAGCATCGAAAAACAAATTCCCATGAATCGGATCGGAACAACCGCAGAATTCGCTCAAACAGTTACTTTCCTCGCTTCCGAAGGAGCAGGTTATATAACCGGAGTTGCTCTTCAGATCGATGGCGGATTTTATAAAGGAATAATGTAAACCTCAATCCCTAATCCATTCTCTAAACCCTCTTTAGTTCTCCCTTTAAAAGGGAGATTAAAAGGAAAATACATAAAAGAGGATAAAACGATGACTTTTTTAGAATTAGCAAAAACGGTTTTAGAAGAAATAAAGAAACCATTGACGGCAAATGAAATATGGGGAATTGCGATAAAAAAAGGTTATGATCAAAAACTAAAAAGCAGAGGAAAAACACCTTGGGCAACATTAGGTGCTCAACTTCATGTTAATGAAAGAGATAACTCTAAATCAGTTTTTGCAACAGTTGGTAAAAGACCAAAAAGATTTTATCTTAAAAAACATAAATCTCTTTTTGATATTGATAAAATAGAAACAGAACAAGAGACAGAAGAAATAACAGAAAAGAAAATTGAATATTTAGAAAAAGATTTACATCCATTTTTGAGTTATTTTGCTTTTTATCATTTGAAATGTTACACAAAAACAATTAATCATTCAAAATCATCAAAAAAAGAATTTGGTGAATGGGTTCATCCCGATATAGTTGGTTGCTATTTCCCAATTGATGAATGGGATACTCAAGTTCTAAATTTAAGTTCAGCAATAGGTAATAC
>DRTC01000356.1 GCA_011372345.1 Candidatus Cloacimonadota bacterium | reverse complement strand
GTATATGATTGTCATTATGAAAGATTCTTCCTGCTTCTCTTACGAAGAATCTACAGCATAAAAAAGAACGATCATAGTTGCTGATATTTCTTGAGAAAAGAAATCCAGCAGTTGTCGGATCGGATTGACATAGTAAATTCGAGTATCTTGTTTTATATTAAAAAAAACCTTTTACAGAATTCTCCGTAAAAGGTCTTATCCGATTTTGTATTGGATCAATGTTTCCTGATCTTCTTTTGTGTTTTTTCAGGATGTTTTTCCAGATGAAGATAGCGATGATAAGTGGAATCAGCAAATTTCTTAATCACATTAGGCAGGTCTGATTTCTTCCATGTATCTTTAAAGATCGCAACATCCATCAGGTTGCTGCTAACCTTGAAATTATTTTTCTCTTGCGGATCAAAGATAATATCATCAGAATCAACCTCAAAATTCTCACTTTCAAAAACTTTATTAAGAAAATTCATAACTGTATAAGAAAAATGGTTGGTCAGATCGACCTTGTTTTCGGAATTATTGATCTTTTCCCTGATCTCGTGAATAAATTCGTTTCCTAATGTACTAAAAGAAATTTGTCCTTTCATAAATCCTCCTTAATTTTCCCATCGAGACGATGGAATAGCTGGTATATTTTCTTTTTTCTAATGTTCGCTAAGTAAATTTTTTCTTTAATCATCAAAGATAAAATATATTAATTGGATTTATATGTCAACTTTAATTTTATTTATTTTTCAGGATTTGATACTTGACTAAAATGCAATCCATTTTGATTTCAACTTTGCGGAAGTTGTCGTCGAGACTCGGCTTCATAACGAATTATTAATGATGGAGTTGAGTCGAAAAAAATAACGAAATTCTTTAATTGGAATTTCATGAAATTTTTTTTACTCGAAGTTGGGAGGAGCAGATTTATGCTCAATTCAGATTTTATCAGAAATACAGCCTGCAGAAGTCAGGTGTTACAGAAGATTTTCCCTTTGATGATGAAACATTAGTGATGAAAGTCTGCAATAAAATGTTCGTCTTGTTCGGAAGTGAAAAACCATTGCGGATTAACCTGAAATGCGATCCAGTCACTGCAATTGGTTTGAGAGAAAAATTCAAATCTATAATTCCCGGTTATCATATGCATAAAAAGCATTGGAACACTGTCATCATCGACGGTTCGATCCCTGATGAGATAATATTAGGAATGATCGACGATTCTTATGAACTTGTTTTTAAAGGTTTGAAAAAATCTGAAAAACTCACTCTAACTCAAACTTTAGAAAAGAGAAATGACAGCAGATTTTAATAAGATTAAGTAAATTTACATGTTCCCAAATTTCTCCCTTCCCCTCACAGGAGAAAGGCTGGGGATGATGTAAAAAGGAGAAAATATATGAAAACAAAAATTATCATTTTATTGATCTTAACCAGTTTATTATCAGTAAATTGTTCCAGGCAACAAACCAAATTTGTAACTATCGGAACTGGTGGTGTAACCGGAGTCTATTATCCAACTGGAGGAGCGATCAGCAGGATGATCAACCAGAAATTCGAAGAATACCAGATCAAAGCAACAGTCGAATCAACTGGAGGATCTGTTTACAATATCAATGCTGTATTGAGTGGAGACCTGGATTTCGGTATTGCTCAATCGGATCGGCAATATCAAGCATACAACGGATTAGCTGAATGGTCTGATAAAGGAAAGCAGACAGATTTGAGAGCTGTTTTTTCCATCCATCCGGAATCGATCACTTTAATTGCTTCCGAAAAGAGCGGAATCAACAGTTTGTCGGATTTGAAAGGAAAAAGAATAAATCTTGGAAATCCTGGTTCCGGTCAGCTGCAAAATTCACGAGATGTTTTGAAAGCGTTAGGACTTGATGAAAAAGATTTTAATGCTGAATTCGTGAAAGCAGTGGAAGCTCCTGGACTTCTGCAGGATGAAAGGATCGACGCTTTTTTCTACACGGTCGGTCATCCCAATGGGAATATAAAAGAAGCGACTTCCGGTCGCATAAAAGTTAGGATAATTCCGATAACCGGACCTGAAATCGATAAAATGCTGGAAGAATATCCCTATTATGCAAAATCAGTGATTCCTAAAGAATTTTATCCAAATTCTCTGAACGCTGAAAACATTAACACGATCGGAGTGAAAGCAACTTTTATTACTTCTCAAAATGTCAACGAACAGATAGTTTACGCCATTACTAAAGAGGTTTTTGAAAATCTGGAGGAATTTAAGAAACTGCATCCAGCATATAAAGTTCTAACGAAAGAGAATATGCTGAAAGGTCTTTCCGCTCCGCTTCATGAAGGAGCTTTGAAATATTTTCAGGAAAGAGGTATGTAACACATTTTTATAAAATGTGAAAACTTTCATCAATGAATTCAATCAATAAAAAAATAATACATTTGCTGGCAGTTCTCTGGGCATTGTTCCAGCTTGCTTTACCGAAATTCATCATTTTGGATAGTCTTATAGTCAGGGCAATTCATCTGGGTTTTGCTGTAAGTTTGGTTTTCCTTTCCGTCCCGATCTTCAAACAAAAAGGAGAAATCGAATACAAAAAAGAAAATATCCCTTTATATGACTGGTTGTTAGGAATTATCGGTGTTCTTGCTGTTTTATATATTATTTTGGATTGGACTGGAATTTCCATGCGTGCTGGTAGGCCAATTTTAAGGGATATTTTTATCAGCGTTATTTTGATCCTTTTAGTTCTGGAAGCAGCTCGCAGGATTATCGGTCCTGCACTTTCGATCATCGCAATTTTATTCACGATCTATGCTTTTCTCGGACCTTACATGCCTTCCATCTTTGCTTTCAAAGGAGTTTCCCTCACTAAATATATCAGCCAGATTGCTCTCTCGATGGAAGGAATTTACGGAATTCCGCTCGATGTTTCGGCAAATACTGTTTTCCTCTTTGTCCTGCTGGGATCCATGCTGGAAAAGGTTGGAGCAGGACATTTCTTTAATGATCTGGCAATTTCGCTCCTGGGAAAATACAAAGGCGGTCCTGCCAAAGCAGCAGTTGTTTCCAGCGGTTTAACAGGTTTGGTTTCCGGATCGAGCATTGCAAATGTCGTTACCACCGGAACTTTTACCATTCCTTTGATGAAGAAGGTCGGATATCCGGGCAAGATCGCAGCAGCGACAGAAGTTGCTGCCAGTACGAATGGACAATTAATGCCACCGATAATGGGAGCAGCGGCTTTTATTATTGCGGAATATTTGGGAATTTCATATCTGGAAGTTGTAAAAGCAGCAGCAGTCCCGGCAATTGTTTCTTATTTTGCCTTGTTTTATATTACACATTTAGAAGCTTCAAAACTTGGAATGACAGGACTTCCAAAACCGGATATACCCCGATTTTTCGATGTTCTGAAAAAAGGATTTCATTACCTGATTCCACTTTTAATTCTGATTTATGAATTATTAATTGCTCGACACACTCCCAAACTTGCTGCTTTTAATGCTATCATTTCTTTGATCATAATTGTAATCTTGAAAGAAATCATTAATGCCTTTCAAAAGAAAAGAAATATATTACAGGCATTTCTAAATTCCCTCAAAATCTTATTGAACGGAATGCAAGCAGGTTCAAAGAATATGCTTTCCGTAGCTCTCGCAACTGCAACTGCTGGAATTGTTGTGGGAATTGTTACCATGGGAATTGGCAGTATGATCGTACAGATCGTAGAGGTGATTTCCGGCGGGAACATTTTCCTGCTTCTGATCATCACTGCGATTGCCAGTCTTATTCTCGGAATGGGACTTCCGACAACTGCAACATACATTGTTATGGCATCCATCACAGTTCCGGTGATCATCAAGTTAAGTGCGATCCATTCTATCAATCCGATTCCGGCAATCTCGGCTCATCTTTTCTGTTTCTATTTTGGAATACTGGCGGATGATACTCCACCAGTTGGTTTAGCTGCTTATACTGCTGCTGCTATTGCAAAATCCGATCCCATCAAAACCGGAATTCAGGGTTTTATTTATGACCTGCGAACTGCTGTCATTCCTTTTATGTTCGTATTTAATCCTGAACTTGTTCTTTATAATATTACAAACATTTTCCAGATATTTTTAATTTTTGGAATGGCAGTTATCGGAGCTTTTGCGTTTACAAATGCAGTTCAAGGCTGGTTCATCAAAAAAAATAAATGGTACGAAATTCCCATTTTTCTGTCTTCCTCTTTAATTTTGTTCTATCCTTCGAGCCTGACAAAAACATTTCATCTCGACTCTGGTTTGCGATATTATATGTATTTTGTTGGACTTATTTTGTATGTTTTTGTTTTTGGAATTCAGAAGATGAGGAAGAATGATTTGATAATATGAAATAGATAATTAGTATCTGAACGAAAATTCGATTTTCTCGCAAAAAGGAAACTTGACTTAAGACGAAGTCTTGAGTTAAGTTGACTGGCATCAACGGATTAGAAAACTTAAATCAAGCCAGCTAAAGCAAACTTAATTCAAGTTTTCAGTAATTCCGGTGGTTTTCGTTCAAGCACTAATTAGGAAATTGGGGGATTGAGATGTCATCACACAAAGAATGGCTGGAAGAAGTTACTTTCCAGATAAATAAGCATAAATCAAATTTCACTGAAAATGAGATCAAAAAATACAAGTTAGATCGACTTCTGGAATTATCGGAAAAAGTTGCAGAAAATTCGGAGTATTGCGTTGATTGTATTTCCTTCCAACCGGAAATTTTGGGAATTGTCGATGATGTCGGATATTTCACAAAAAGAATGACAGAAGCAAAAGTTCCTGCTGAAGTTAAAAGGAATTATTTCAAAGTAATTGATAAAATTTATCAGCATTTGGAGAGAAAACATTCTGTAAGAATACCAGGTTCATCTCCAAAAAAGAAAAACCAATATATTGGAGCAGGAATTGCTATCGGAGTTGTGATCGGGATCGTTATCGATAATATCGGATTGGGAATCGCGATTGGGATTGCTTTGGGAGCGATTGCTAAAAAGTATAAGAAAGTTGATGAATGAACAATGAAAACTTGCCAAATTTTAAAAATTTGGCAAGTTTACAATAAATTATTATCATTCCCAATCCCCGATTGGGAATGCAATATAGAACAAAACCCCTGTTGTGTAATATTTTATCTACAGAATAATCGGGTTTGAAGAAGTTACCAATCAGGGGATTGGTAACAATTATTAATTGATATACAAAATATATTATCATTCCCAATCCCCGATTGGGAATGCAATATAGAACAAAATCCCTGTTGTGTAATATTTTTATCTACAGAATAATC
>DRTC01000355.1 GCA_011372345.1 Candidatus Cloacimonadota bacterium | reverse complement strand
GATTGATTATTAAAAATCAGGCTATCTAATGCTAATACTCCGTCCTGATAGTATAATCCGATAAATTCTCCATCCTCGTTAAGTTTGAAATTTGTATGTAAATCTCCTTGTTCAGGATCATTATCAAGCCAGACAATTAAAAATTCACCAGCATTAATTTCAGTATTATCAGGAAATTTCCATTTATCAGGAAAAGCAGGATTATCAGATAAAAACATACCTGAAAGATCGATAGTTTCTTCATTGGCATTGTATATTTCCAACCAGTCATCATATTCACCGAATTCATCCGCTAAGGTCTGATCATTATTTGCTAAAAATTCATTGATAAATAATCCGAAGGAAAATTCGGGTATAGTATAATTTAACAACTCTTGTTCAATACTATTAATTCTATTTGATATAAATGATTTAAGCCCAAAAATAACATGATCATGATAGATCAAATCCAATTCCAGACCTTCTTCAAATTCTTGATTTGAAAACATTTTTAAAGTATCTGCATAGACAGCAGGTCTGATCAAATCTGCCAGAGAATCGATGCGGGGGAATAGGATATCTTCAGTTATTTCTTCTTCAATTAGATATTTGAAATCTTTTAGATAAATATCAACATATTCCTGAAAATCAAATGGTCTTTGTCCAAGAGGTCTGGAAATATTGGGATGTTCCCAGAGAACAGAGAAATTTAGAATTTCTTCGTATTCCAGACTATTTGTTTGAGTTCCAAAAGCAGTATTAAAATCCCAGGGAATGTGTATGAATCTATCCGAGTCTGTACGGTGGTAAACATAGTAATTATGACCACTGCAAAAATAACTGTCGAGATTTACTAAAAAATTATTGATTGCATGAAAGAATAAATAATTATGGATATGAAAAACCTGCTCAAAGGAATCCTGAAAATCATGATCAGATGAATTATTTAAAACATCTATCATATTAACCAGATCAGACCAGTCATTTTCGTCTTCATTTGTTTTCAATTCATAATAATTATAATACGATTCTTGGTTATAACCGTGCCATTCAAGAGTACCTGCCGGATCACCTTTGAAAAGATTTCCGTCTTCATTCGCTCCGAAATTTTTATGCAAAAACTTCTTATCAACTTGCTCAACATTGGTGTATAAACCCCAATAATCACCATTGATATATAATTTGATAAAATTTGTCCTTGAAGCAGGTAAGTACTTATTGATCAGATCATAACTGATTTTCTCTCTTATACAGGTTGGATCATAATAACCATTACTGAGACTAAGTTTTTTTAAACCGTAGAATTCTTGGTCCTCAACAAATTTATCAAATTTAATTTTAAAAGGTTTTTTTGGGGTAGGGTAACTCATTGATTTAAGTCCTTTGAACTTGACTCCTACATTCAAGTAAACCTGTCCGTCAAATTCAAAATCTGCAGGAATATAATCCCTGTCCGTATCATATTCTTCCCATAAAAGGTCCCAGAAATTTTCCTGGTGAAAGGTTAAATGAAATTCATGAATTTGAGTATCATCAAAAACAATATCGGAAATATGAGAAAATAAACATGGGGAAAATAGTAGAAAATACATAACGATTAAAATATTCTTTTTCATCTTTATCTCCAAAAATTATATGCTTGAAATAATGAGTTTATCTTGAAATATATTTGTTGAATCTCATGCTGGATTGACTCTTTGTTTTTTTCATTGTAGCTAAGGACTATATTTTTGATCAATCCATTTTGAAAGATGATCGTAAATCCCATGAATTTTCGTTTTGAGCCGTTTCTTTTGCTGAATATTACAATGTCTCCAATCTTACTGACCTGTGATAAATCAATGTTATCCCCATCAGGAAGATGAAACAACTCATTTC
>DRTC01000354.1 GCA_011372345.1 Candidatus Cloacimonadota bacterium | reverse complement strand
TGAAGTTCCCATTTTTCTTTTACACCCCCTATTTTTAGTTCTGTGAATAGCCTTATTTCCTTTACTGACATCGTTTTACAAATTCATCTTTTTTCTTTCTTTATTCATAAATTAGACTTAACCACAAAGACTCTTAATAATAAAAGCCAAAACCTATAACAATATCGTTAATCGCGTTGAATGTTGTCCAATAATGGCAACTGATTACCATTTTATTTACTATCGGGACAGTAAATCCAAACATTATTGGCCAAAAAGATTTATCGAAAACTGTATAATTATCATCCCGTATACTAGTCCATGTTTCGCCATTTTCGCAATCCCATAATACTGCATTTTCTTTTGCCTGATAAATTGGGATTACCGATCTAAATCTATAGCCAAGTCCAAGATTAGCAATATAAGTTACTGGTATTTCTAATATCAAACCATATTTGAGAAAAAAATCCATCCCCCATGAGTAATAAGAACTAACTTTTTCTGATTTTGGATCAACATTTGGGAAAGCATCAATGTTCACATGATCAACAAAAGCAGGTGCTTTTTGTGGTTTTACATATGATGCACCAAAAGAGTATATTGTCCCTTTAAAACTGACATTATAAGTCGATCCATATTCAACTGCAATAGCATCTGCTCCATAAGTTACAATAACAAAGCCAGCTAATACTTTTTTCAATTTGAAATTGTATTCACTTATTTTTGGATTTATATGAAGATTTTTTAAAAAAGAGTAATATCCTTTTTTTTCAAGTTTGATTTTATTTTTACATAATGGTAGATATATTTGATGAGGAGTAGAACTAACTAATTCATTATCAACATAAATGTTGGCACCTGGAGGATCACTATTTATCAATATTTCCTGCGTTTTATCTAATTTAAAATTTAGAGACAATTCCTTTTTTTCTTTAACATTTATTTCTTTTTTGATTGTACCAAAATCAGATTTAGAAATTTTTAAATCATGCTTACCAATTACTATTTCAGGAATTTTTATTAGAGTAAGTCCGAGTTCTTTACCGTCAATCTCTACTTTTGCTCCTTCAGGATTTGTGTTTATTAAAATTGAACCTAATTTAGGAGTTAAATCAAAATTGTGACATATTACATCATTGGGCTGTATCTTAATATCTAATTTCTCATTATAATATTTTTCTTTTTTTATTTCTATTTCGTAAAAACCTTCATTTAATCCTTCATCTACTCCTTTTAATGTCAAAGGAGTAGTTCCATAATGTTTTTCATTTATATATACTTTTGCTCCAATTGGATCAGATGTAATTTCAAGATCACTCCATAGTGGTTGTAAATTGAATTGTCTTGTTATTCTTTTATTTTTTTCTAAGGTAATAATTGTATCAATTGGTTCATATCTAAATTTAGAGATATGAAAAAGATATGATATTGCTGGATAATCAATTAATTCGCATGGTGTTTTTTTATTAAAATCAGGAAACTCACTGATCTCAACTTTAGCACCTGAAGGTTTTGTTTTTAATAATAATTCCCCTTTTCCATTAAAATTAATTCGTGTTTTATCTAATTCACTTAACAAAATAATCTCATAAACTCTTTGAGCATCGACATCGATATTGAAATCAGCAAGCAGTCTTACTTCCAGAGGTTCGTATTCGGAATGGGTAATTTCAATAACTCGCTGGTTATCGTTGGTGTAGAATTTGTACTGGTTTTTATCTGCTTCATAAATGGCAGCATGTTTGGTCGGTCTGCCGATGTTTTTAATGCCGAGACCTTTCACTTCTGTTTTGATGAGTAGAACCGGAGCGAATCTGCCGTCTGCATCTCGAACCTCAAGGTTTGTGTGAGTTGGTGGAAGTTCTTTAATCGATTTTACCTGTAGTTTTCCGAGAGCGTTAAGAAAAATGAAATTTGTTATTATCAAGATCATTATTATGAATTTTTTCAATTTTTCTTCTCCTGATTTTATACAAGGCTTTTCTTGAAAAAATTTTATTGTGATTTTTTGTAAAGGAAAATGTCGTTGGGGAAATATTTCCTTTATTTGATATTTTTTTACAATTTCCAAATCAATCAGATTCGACTCGTTGCGAAGTGCGAGTCGGAGATGACGAAAGCCCGATATGTCCACGAGTCGTACTGAGTCACGACTCGCGTCTAAATCAATCAGATTCGACTCGTTGCGAAGTGCGAGTCGGAGATGATGAAAGCCCGATATGTCCACGAGTCGCACTGCGTCACGACTCGCGTCCAAATCAATCAGTTTCGACTCGTAGCGAAGTGTCCCGATTTATCGAGAGAGGTGATTGACTTTACAACTGAATGAATTCTGATTCTGACAATTTCATTTCTCAATCTTCAATTTCTCAAACAGGATGTTTGAGTAACATCCCAAAATACCTTCTCGCTTTCTCAACATCATTTTGAATCGCATCCACAAGTTCGGTTTTCGATGTAAACAACAACTCTTCCCTCAATCTTTTATGAAAAACAATTTCTACTTTTTTATCATAAAGATCACCTTGAAAATCGATGATATTGGTTTCCACTTCTTTAATGGATATTTTTTTCAGAGTCGGGCTGTAACCAATATTCGTTACTCCGATATATTTATTGGAATTAACGAAAATTTCACTGATATAAACACCGATTGCAGGAATTAATTTGTGCGGATCGAACGGTTGGATGTTGATAGTTGGAAATCCAATATCTCTGCCAATGCGATGACCTTTGATCACCAATCCGCTTAAAGAATAATTTCTGCCCAGAAATTTGGATACTTCCTGCATATTTCCTTCCCTGATCAAATCCCGAATCAAACTGCTGCTGACAATACGATTATGAATTTTAAGAGGTTCGATCAAATCTACCTGAAAACCGAATTTTTCTTCATTTTTTTTCAGGAACTGGAAATTACCTTTCCGCTCTTTTCCAAAATGAGTATCATAACCGATCACCATTTCTCTGGCATGAATTTCATTGATAAGAATATCCAACAGAAATTGTTCAGGAAGCATTTCCGCCATTTTATCATCGAAATTAAGATAAATAACGCAATCTGCTCCAAATTTTTTCAGCAGTTTTTCTTTCCTGTCTTTTTCCGTAAGCAGATAAGGAAAAGTCTTTCTATGAATTGTTTCTAAAGGATGATGAAAGTAGGTTATAACTACAGCTTCACCATTTTTTTCTTTCGCCTTTCGGGAGAGGATTTTCAACAATTTTTGGTGTCCGAGATGAACACCATCGAAAGTTCCCATCGTGATCACAGGATATTTAAAATCGCATTTCTGGTTTTTGAAGTATTTCATTTTTTACCACCAAGACACAAAGGCACAAAGAAGCAAAAAGATAAGATTCTATTCGAGTCGTAAGGAACAACGACTCGAAATAAACGATTCATCTAAATCTTCATTCTGTTTCGACTCGACAACTTCGTCTTTCGAGTCGAGTATAAACTCTCAAATCATGACGATCTTCGGTTTTAGTTTTCCTTCGATCATGTCCGCAAATCCCAAACAATTTTGATTTTCATCGATTACCATAACATCATTTTCATCATCTTTTTTATAAGTTATAAACTTGCCGTTTTTAAAATCAGAAATTTTATTTAAGTCTAACTTTACTTTGGGAAAATCGGATAAAATTTCCGTTAATGGTTTCAGAAATTTCCACCAGTTTCCTGCTGTTATTTTCTCCAAACTAACTGCATCTTCGATCTTCAAATTTCCGATCATGTTTCTTCTTAATTCGATCGTCGTTGCGATCGTTCCTAATTTTTCCGCAAAAGTTTCGGATAAAACTCGAATATAAGTTCCTTTACTGACTTTGGTTTGATAAGAAATATAAGGAAGTTCAACTTTCTTGATCTCAAAATTGAAAAGTTTGATTGGACGGGATTTTAAATCGAATTGCTGATTTTGACGGGCAAGATCGTATGCTCTTTTGCCATTGACTTTTACAGCGGAAAACAGAGGTGGAATTTGTTATTTCGATAT
>DRTC01000353.1 GCA_011372345.1 Candidatus Cloacimonadota bacterium | reverse complement strand
CAAAACAATCTTTGGAAACTTTTGTTCCCAAATTGAAAGATGTTACTTTTCAGGAAAAATTGGGTAGTTTGTTCGATAAAACCGAAAGAATTCTAAAATTAGCTGATTTTATCTTAAAGCAGGAATTATTAGATGAAGATATCTCTCGTAGAACATTAAGAACTGCTTATTTATGCAAAGCTGATTTAGTTACTACAATGCTTGGAGAAAAGGAATTCACCAAACTTCAAGGTTATATCGGGATGGAATATGCGGATAAAAGTGGAGAAGAGCCAGGAGTTCCAACAGCAATTTTTGAGCATTATTTACCGCGCGGGCAAAATGATAGATTACCAAATACAATCGCTGGTTCATTGATCGCCATTGCCGATAAAATGGATACTGTTTGCGGGATTTTCGGAGTAAATATGATCCCGACCGGCTCGAATGATCCTTTTGCTTTAAGGAGAGCCGCAAACGGGATCGTTCAAATCATAGATAAAAATAATTTTGAAATAAATCTACATTCATTGATCGATCAGGCATTTTCCGAACTAAAGAATAAACTGGAAAAACCGGATAATAATAAAGATAAAGTCTATTCTTTTTTCAAGCAGCGCATCAAGTGGTTGTTACAGCAAAAAGAAATCGATTATGATGTGATCGACAGTGTGATGCACATCGATTTTTCCAATATTCCGGATTTGATAAAACGAGCGGAAGTACTTCAGAAATTCAAACAGAGAGAAGATTTTATCAGACTGGTGCTTGGATTTAAACGGGTTTCTAATATCATTACAGAAGTCGATGAATTTAAAGAAATTAATACCACTCTTTTTCAAGAAGATACAGAAATAAAACTGTTTGAAAAATTCCTTTCTTTAAAGGAAATCATCAATAAAAAGCTTTTGCAAAAAGACTATGATTCTGTTTTGAATGAGTTGGTTGATTTCAGTTCTTTTATTGATAATTTTTTCGATGATGTGATGGTAAATGTGGAAGATAAGAATTTACGAAATAATCGCTATCATCTTTTAAGCAAAATTCGGGAGCTTTTCCTGAAAGTTGCCGATCTTGCCAAAATTGTAGTTGAAGGTGAGACTAAATAATATTTTTGGAGCATAAATGAACATAAAGATTTCTGAAAGAGCAATGAACATTAAACCAACACCAACTCTGACAATATCTTCGTTAGCAAAAGAAATGCTATCCAACGGCATTAATGTCGTCAACTTTGGAGTTGGAGAACCGGATTTCAACACTCCGGATTATATTAAAGAAGAAGCAAAAAAAGCCATTGATGATAATTTTACGAAGTATACAAAATCTGCAGGGATAAATGAATTGAGAGCAGCAATTTCTCTAAAACTGAAACGAGATAATAATCTGACCTGCAATCCCAATGATATTCTCGTTTCTCCGGGAGCAAAAGCTTCCATTGTTTTTATACTTATGGCTATCTGTGATCCCGGGGATGAAGTATTGATCCCAATTCCGTATTGGGTAAGTTATCCCTCGCAAGTAGTGATCGCCGGAGCTGAACCTGTTATTGTTCCCACCAAACGGGAAAATGATTTTAAGATAACTACCGCTCAACTCGAGAAGAAAATTACTTCCAGATCAAAAGTTCTGATCCTGAATTCACCCAACAATCCGACTGGAACGGTTTATTCAAAAAATGAATTAGAAAAGATCGGAGAATTTTGTCTCAAACATAATATTTTGATAATCTCTGATGAGATTTATGAAAAACTGATTTACGATAATGAAAAACATATTTCTATCGCTTCTGTTTCCGAGGAAATTCTGGAAATTACAGTTTTGATAAATGGTGTTTCCAAAGCTTATGCCATGACAGGTTGGAGGCTCGGATATTCAGCCGGTCCGACTGAGGTCATTAGAAGGGCGAGTATTATTCAAAGCCACACCACTTCCTGTGTAAATTCTATGACTCAAAAAGCAACAGTTGTTGCTCTTTCCGAAGGTGATGGGAATGTAGAAAAAATGAGAAAGGAATTCGAGCAGCGAAGAAATTTTCTGATCGAGACTTTAAATAATCTTGAAAACATCGAGTGTATGAAACCAAAAGGTGCATTTTATGCCTTTCCCGATGTTTCTTATTACCTGAAAAATAACAAAAATGGAATAAAGAATTCTGCTGAATTATGCGAATTTCTTTTGAAATACTTTCATGTTGCTCTTGTTCCCGGTTCTGCTTTTGGTAATGATGATTATGTTCGTTTTTCTTATGCTAACGGCATGGATTCTATCAAAACGGGTTTGGAGCGTTTTGAAGAAGGTCTGAAGGCTTGTCTGAAATAATATCAAAATATGAACAAATTCAAAGATGAACTCGAAAGAAGAAAAGAAGAAAGAAGAAGTAAAACTTTTTCCACCTGGAAAAATCTTATTTTAAGGATTCTTCTCCTGATTTGTGTTGTTTTGATAATTCGCTATTTAAGCAGTGTGAAAGCAAATAAAATCAATTTTTTTTTCAATTCTCCGGACAGTCAGAAAACGGAATTAAAGGAAAATCCAAAATGAGCCTTGTTATTGTTGCTTCGGTTGCTTTAGATAGTATTAAAACCCCCTTTGGGAAAGTTGACAAGGTTCTCGGTGGTTCGGTAATGTATGCTTCCATGTCGAGTAAGAATTTCTGCCATACGAAAGTCGTTGGAGTTGTTGGAGATGATTTTCCTGAAGCACATCTCGAATTACTAAAAGAAAATCGCATCGATACGGAAGGATTGAAAATAGTTAACGGAAAAACTTTTCACTGGAAAGGTCGATATAATGATTTTAACAGAGCAGAAACTCTCGAGACGCAATTGAATGTTTTTGCGGATTTTAATCCTGAACTTCCGGAAAGTTATCGAAAAAGTAGATTTATATTTCTCGGAAATATCGATCCCACCTTGCAATTACAGGTTCTAAAGCAGATGGAAGCTCCGGAAATCGTTGCCTGCGATACCATGAATTTCTGGATTTCCGGTAAGAAAAAGGAATTATTAGAAGTAATAAAACGGGTTAATATTCTGCTTATTAACGAGGATGAGATCAGGATGTTGACGAATGAGAAGAATATTTTGCAGGCTGCGGAAATGATACGAAAACTCGGACCGGAATTTGTGATCGTTAAAAGAGGTGAATACGGTTCTCTGATCTATGGAAAGGATTTTCTGTTTTTTGCTCCCATTTTTCCTGTCAAAAATGTGATCGATCCCACCGGAGCCGGAGATAGTTTTGCCGGAGGATTTATGGGTTATATAACCGTAAAAGGCAATTTAGAAGAACACACGATCAGGCAGGCAATGGTCTATGGAACAGTAATGGCTTCCTTTGATGTCGAATCTTTTAGTTTAGAAAAATTAAAAAAAGTCGATTTTGACCAGATAGATGCGAGAAAAGAGAAAATTCGAGAAAGTGTTATTTTTTGATATTTTGTCATTATGAGGATTTCTCTTTCTTGAAAGAGACAGAATCTTCCACAGAATTCTCACGAAGAATCTGCAACTAACAAATTGTTCCTAATTGTTGAAGATTCCTTGAGAGAAAAGCATATCGTATCGTCAAAGCGCCAACTTTCAGCAAATGCTCTCATATTGAGAAATCTCTGAATGACCTGACGGCTTTCTTTTTCCCCAGATTTCATTTGGGAATATAATTTGATGAAAAATTTCATTTTACCCGAGAAAATAATCTTGAGTTTAGAGTTTTAAAAGTGCAACTTTTCTCAAATCGCATTCCCAAAAAGAATTTGGGATGAGAAAAAATCACTGGAGATTCCTCACAAGAATCCGTTAAGAGAAAACTCGGAATAACAGTCTCATTATTTCAAAAAAGTGTGATTGATTTTACTCAACTGTGCTGAATTTTACACAAAAATTTTTAAATTTTGTGAGAATCCTTACATTAAAAACTCTTCCATGATAATTTTCGCAAAGTTAAATAGAACATAACTTTATAAATTGATTAAAAATATAATTGGAAAAGGAAACGGGAATTCAGAAAATTGAAATGCAAAATAAAAAATCTCTGTGATCTCTGTGACTCTGTGGCTAATTTTGAAATTCCGATACATTGAAATACAAAGAACTAAAGCATGAACTTTCAGCATATACTTCCATGTTTGGATTTCTAATTGCAATTAACAACTTAAGGGAAAAAATATGAAGTGGAGAATTATTAAATCCGGAAAGATGGGACCAGCAGAAAATATGGCGATCGATGAAGCGATATTTGAAGGAAATATTTCTGGAAGATCGTGTCCAACGATCCGCTTTTACGACTGGAATCCGCCCACAGTTTCATGCGGTTATAATCAGGAAGTTGAAAAAGAAGTCGATTTTGAACTTTTAGACAAATTCGGATTCGGATTTGTTAGAAGACCAACAGGAGGAAGACTGGTGCTTCATTATGATGAAATAACTTATGCTGTCATTGCTCCAGTCCGGGGTCTTCTAAAAGGAAATATTACAGATTCTTACTCGGTAATCAGTACAGCTCTGGCTCAAGGTTTGAACCTGCTCGGTATAAATGTAGAATTTGAAAAAGGTTCTCTTTCATCGGATCATCAAAGAAGCTCTTCTAATCCCTGTTTTTCCAGCAGTTCCCGTTTTGAATTGACCTGCAAGGGAAGAAAAATTGTGGGGAGTGCTCAAGTCAGAAAAAATAAAGTCCTTCTTCAACACGGTTCTATTCTTCTCGCTCATGATCAAAGTGCAGTAGCGAATATTATTCCCAATCTAAACTTCACTCAAAAAGAAAAACTGGCTCATCATCTTTCCCGAAAAACTACTTCGATAAATCAAATTCTGGATAATCCCGTAACCTTTGAGAAAGCCGTAAATACACTGGAAAAGGGATTTAAAAAAAACTGGAAATCAGAAGAATTTTTTCAATCCGAAAACCTGTTCTTGGAAGAAATTGAAAAAGTTGATTTTCTAATTAACAGGAAATATTCCACAATTGAGTGGAATAAAAGAAAATAGTAAGGATTTTTTAATGAATCTACTTAAAAAACATTTGACACGAAAGCTCTTATTAAGGTTTTTGTCTAAAATTAAAAATCCGATATTAGAGGAGGGATTATTTAATGTTTAGGAAAATATTCTTATTAATGTTTCTAACTTTATTCACCGCTTTTTCTTTGTTTGCAGGAACGACAGGAAAGCTGGCAGGTAAAGTTGTAGATGAAAAAAATAAACCGGTTCCATTTGTTAATGTTTTATTAGAAGGAACAACGATTGGAGCTCAGACAAAAACAAACGGAACATATATGATCATAAACATCCCACCGGGAACATATAATGTCATTTATAGCCAGATGGGATTTCAACCTCAAAAAATTACAGGTATTCAAATAAATATTGATGAAACTACAGTTCAGAATGTAACTATGACAACTACCGCAGTAGAGATTGCTGAATACAAAATTACGGAAAGTAAAGTCCAAAAGATCAACAAAACATCTACTTCTTCCGGAAATAAAATTACAGGAGATGCCATCGAAGATATGGCTGTATCTGAAATTGAAGATGTTATCTCCATGCAGGCTGGTGCTACAGTTACAGATGGAGAATTAATTGTACGCGGTGGACGGGCAAACGAAGTTGTTTATATGATCGACGGTATGTCTGTTTCTGATCCTGTTGATGGCGGTGTTGCCATGTCGATCGATTCGGACGCGGTCGAAGTTATGGATCCTAAATTTGGAGGATTTCCTGCAGAATACGGTAATGCTCAATCAGGAATAATCAATATCGTTACTAAAAGCGGAAGCAAGGATTATTCAGGTAAAGTCGAATTCATTTCAGATCATCTTGTGGAAGCAATAAATAATTCCAATTCCGACGAAGTTAAATTTGCTCTTGGAGGTCCGGTTTTTACTCCTTTAGTTCCAAGTATGAGAAACAAATTCACTTTCTTTTTAAACGGCTCAGGAAACTGGTTTGATT
The DNA here is from genome assembly GCA_011372345.1 of Candidatus Cloacimonadota bacterium. Taxonomy (NCBI): domain Bacteria; kingdom Pseudomonadati; phylum Candidatus Cloacimonadota; species Candidatus Cloacimonadota bacterium. The sequence goes on along the minus strand of DRTC01000353.1, from coordinate 3,076 downwards.
CTCGCTATCATGAAGATTATAATCCTGACCTGATCGGTGATTTTACGATGCCTTATGAAGGTGGTACAAAACAGCTTCTGAGTTCATACTGGAGTGATGTTGAAACCTATAATCCGTATGAAGGCAGAAATGATTTTGCCGGTTTTGCTCTTGGAGACAGGAATTATAATTTTTATAATGCTAATCTGAAATTCAAATATAAATTTAATGCCAAACAGAATGTAACTTTCGCAGTTCGTGGTGATCAAAAATCTTATGACAGCTATAATCATGCTTGGAAATATGCCTTAAAATATTTTGACCATACCGAGTTTGACCAGAAGCAATATGTAGCAACTTATGACCATCTTTTTAATCCACAGATGAATCTAAAAATAAAAGGAAGTTATTTCAGTAAAAAAACCGAACGGGGACCAAAAGGTATTTCCCGGGATGATTATTTCGTGCAAACTCTTTTTTCTGATGAAGAAACAACCTATTGGAATTATATTCCGAAAGATTTATATACATACGGTATAGATTATTTGACGACTACAGGCTTGTATCGTGATATCAACTCCGGTCAATGGCAATATGATGTAAATGCCAGTTTAGAGGGAGTACCCGGTTTTGTTACTCCCGGATCAATATCAGGAACAAATGTTAATGATGAATCAACCCAGACTTCTGTCAGAACTGATTTTGAATACCAGCTGAATCAGATACACGGATTCAAAACCGGTTTCGAGTTCATTCAGCATAAAATCAAAAAAGACCAGTTAGCAACTCCCTGGAATATCGATGAATATCGCTTTCATAAATATATTGAAAATGAAGTAACGCCTTATGATTCTACTTATAATTCAACAGAAGATATCTGGGTCTATTCTTATACTTTGGAAGATCTTTATGCCGCAACTATCGCTGCTTCCGGAGATACCGAGGGTTATGAAGCTAATCCTGTTCAGGCAGCCTATTATATCCAGGATAAAATGGAATGGGAAGGTATGATCGTTAATGCCGGACTGAGATTCGATTTCTGGTATCTCGGAGAAAAATATAAAGTTTTGGAAGATGCAGGTTATTATAGATGGGAATATTTTGATAAGAACGATAGATTCCAGATGATGATCTCTCCAAGATTTGGTATTTCCCATCCTATCTCCGAAACCAGTGTGCTTCACTTTGCTTATAATTACCAGAATCAACTTCCTCAAATGCAATATATTTTTACTACAAAAACTGAAGAAGATGCATATTCAGAACCGAATACTCAAGTTGGTGATCCAACTCTTGAACCGCAGATAACTGTTACTTATGAAGTAGGATTACAGAAACAACTCGGGGAAGAATCTCCTTATGTGTTGGACATAACAACATATTATAAAAACATTTATAACTACATTATGCTGTATAAGGTCTATGATCCTGATGATGAAACCGTGTCCTGGTATCAGTTATCATCCGAAGATTACGGAAGTGCCAGAGGTGTTGATTTCAACCTCCAAAAAGATCTGACTAATTTCTTTTCCGGTTCTGCTTCTTATTCTCTTGCCTGGGCAGAAGGTAACAATCCCGGTCTGGTCGTTCAGGATGAAGCCACTCAACTCAGAGAATTTCCCTTACCCTGGGATTTAAGACATAATTTTAGTTTTAACTTTACTTTCAGAATTCAAAACGACGAAGAATACGAACTTCCCTTTACCGACTTCATCCTTCCTCTGGATGATTTCAGTATGAATTTTCTTTATAATATCGCTTCCGGAAGAAGATATACTCCTGTTAACGAAGATGATCATGCTCTTGATCCATATAGTGCTACTCAACCTTATACTGCTACAGCAAATATTAGAATTACAAAAAACTTCCGTTTCAGTGAAAAAGCATATATGAAACTGTATATGAGTATCGATAATCTATTTGATAAGAGAAATGTAAATGATGTTTATCCTAAGACAGGTTCTCCTTATTATGACGGAGCCGACTTGAGTGATGAAAATGGTTATACTGCTGCAGAAAGGCAATATGTTCATGATATGTTTACAAAAGATCCGAGTAATGTCTCGCAGGGAAGAACTTTATCTTTTGGAATGACCTTTAACTGGTAAAAAATAACTGAAAAAAATAAAAAAACATATAATCTAGGAGGATGGAAAATGAGAAGAAATCTCTTTGCCTTATTTATAATTGTATTGATGGTAAACTTGTTCTTTGTAAGCGTTGCTTTTGCTCAGGAAGAAGCAGTAACAGAAGAAGAAACCGTTACTGAAGCTGTCGAAGAAGAAGCACCATTTGATGAATCACCTGCAGTCGGTGGATTGGAAATGTTTGCTCGCAAAATTGTTGGGAGCGGACTGGTTGACCTCTTTATTCAAGGAGGTTTTGTTATGTGGCCCATTCTTATTCTCGTTATCTGGGGTCTGTCTGTTATTATCTGGAAAGTAATTTCATTAAGCTACGCTAAGATCAATCTTAATGAGTTTCTGGATAAAATTATTCCTCTGGTTAAAGAAAAGAAATATGAAGAAGCTGCTACTCTCTGTGAACAGACAAAAGGTCCGATCGCCGCTATTATTCATGCCGGATTAGTAAAAGCGGATAAAGGTGTGGAAGCTGTTGAAAAAGCGATAGAAAATGCCGGAGTTATTGAAATGGCTTTCCTGGAAAAAGGATTTATCCCGCTTTCCACTACGATCAATCTTGCTCCCATGTTCGGATTCTTCGGTACAATTGTTGGTATGATTCGTGCATTTAGAGATATCGCAGCAGCCGGAGAAGTAGAACCAACCATCGTCGCTTCCGGTATAGAGATCGCTTTGATCACAACTGCTGCCGGTCTGGCAGTTGCTATTCCCATGCAGTTCTTTAATAATATGTTTCTGGGCATGGTCGATGGATTGGTGATGGATATGCAGAGAGGTTCGGAAAAAGTTATTGAAACCCTTGTCGAACATAAATAGGGGGAAATAATGGAAGTACGCAGAAAAAGAAAAAATTTGGGTGGAATCCCAACTGCATCAATGTCTGATGTAGCTTTTCTGCTTTTGGTTTTCTTTCTTTCCACAACTAAATTTGATCTTAAAAAGGGATTGGGAAT
>DRTC01000352.1 GCA_011372345.1 Candidatus Cloacimonadota bacterium | reverse complement strand
TTCCCAAATTCCGATAACATCATCATTCGATGATGAAGGAACACAACTGATAAAGAAATTTCATTTCGAATAATACTTTCTCGCACAAAAAATCAAAGTAAAACTTTTCAACAATTGCATTCCCAAAAAAAATTTGGGAATGAGGAGAAAACACTGGAAAGGAATTCTTATAATAACTATTTATTTTGAACAGAAACATCTTTCTTTCCATTGTTGGTTTATGATCTTCTAATCGAAGATCATTAATTTCCAAAACCTTATTCTTCATATCTGAATTGAATAACGATTCTTCCAATCAAAGTAAATCCGTCACCAACAACATTTTTATTAATACCTTAAGTTTCATCCTTTATTTTCTGCGAAAGTTCATCGATGGAAAGATTGGTAAAGATCTCTCCTTTGGAAGTTGCGGATATATTACCGGTCTCTTCCGAAACAACAATAGTGAAAGCATCTGTCGATTCGGTAACACCGATAGCTGCGAGATGTCTTGTTCCGAATTTCTGGGTATATTCAATATTTTCCGACAGAGGAAGAACAACTTTACAGGCAAGGATCCTGTTATTGCGGATAATTACTGCTCCGTCATGCAGGATGGTTTTATTATTAAAAATGGTCAGCAGTAATTTTATGGATATTTGGGCATCGATAAGTTCTCCGCTTTCGATATAATCATTCAGTTTCCGGTTGTTCTCGATCACGATCAAGGCTCCGATCTTCCTGAATGACATGATGGAGACTGCATTCAAAAGCGGTGAATAAACAGATTTTTTAACACTTCTGAAAAGAGATTTAAAGTCATGGTTTTGAGCGATCCTGGCAAATAAACCTCTGATCTCAGGTTGGAAAAGAATGATAAATGCGATGACCCAGTAATCTTTCAAAACTTTCAAAAACGAAGTCAGCATTTCCAAATGTAAAACAGAGGCAAGAAAATACATCAGGATCACAACTCCCAGACCAAGCAGGATTTGTGATCCACCGGTTCTTTTGGAAAGCAGGATCAAACGATAGAGTAAAAAGGCGATCACTAAAATATCGATGATATCTTTGAACTTGGGAACGAGAAAACTCATTTTATGTTCCTTATTGCTTTCAAAACATCTAAAAATCTTTTTTGTTCCTTCACATCATGCACCCGCACAAAATCCACCTTATTCGCAAAAGCAAGAGAAGAAGCAGCCAGACTTCCTGCTAATCTATCTTCTGGTGATGATGAATAAATCCTGTTAATAAAACTTTTCCGGGAAGCTCCGAGAAGAACCGGAACATCAAAACAATGAAACTCGGAGATCTTCTTTAAAACTATCAGGTTATCTTCATGTCTTTTACCAAAACCGATACCCGGATCAATAATAATTCTGTTCCTGGATATTCCGTTTGAAAGGCAGAAATTTATCCTTTCTTTGAAAAAATCCAGAATTTCCTCGATCGTATCTTTATAAAAAGGATTTTCCTGCATTGTTTCAGGATTTCCCTGCATATGCATCAAAATTATGGGAACATCATCATATTTCTGCAGGATGTTTATCATCTGAGGATCAAAGCGTAAGGCACTGATATCATTTATGACGGAAGCACCAGCTCTTATGGCAGCATCTGCAACTTCCGATTTATAAGTATCAATTGATATTGGAACATCCATCTTCTTTCTTATCTCTTCAATAATTGGAACAACCCTCTTTTTTTCTTCTTCAATAATTATCTTCTTTGCTCCCGGTCTGGTTGATTCACCACCAATATCGATTAAGTCTGCTCCTTCATCGATCATTTGAAGAGCGTGTTTGACTGCCTTTTCCGGATTTAAAAATTCATTTCCATCAGAAAAACTGTCCGGAGTTATATTTAAAATCCCAACAATTTTTGTGGAATCGAGAAGTATTTTCTTTCCACGACAATCAATGCTTTTATCTTCTTTTCGGAGCAATTGATCCAGAAATAGTTCCAAATCTTTCTTGATCACAGGAAGACCAAATATTGTTTGATGATCTAATTTTTTGATCAGTTTTTTTATTTTATCAACTTCACCCAAAAGAATCACATCGCTTCTTGGAATCGAACCTTCGACAACTCCTCTCGCAACTGCGGCATCTCCTCCAATAGAAAGCATTTCCTGCTTCAAAATGTTCGCTGCTCCGATTTTAACATCTGTCAGTTTGATCGATAGTCCTAAAGTTTTTGGTGCCATGACATTAATTCCTTGTGATGAAACACCAATCTTCTGTAACTCATATACAGCATCATCGATGTCCTTGATCAATAAAATCCTGTTCATGGTTTTTCCCCAAATAATCCGGATTTGTTTTCAGGTAAAAAATTCTGAAAACATAAATATGAACTTAACTAAAATTATATCTTAACTTGTCAAATTACTTTT
>DRTC01000351.1 GCA_011372345.1 Candidatus Cloacimonadota bacterium | reverse complement strand
TGATAATTATGAGCAAGAATTATTGCATTTTTCAGTTTTTTAAGTCTTTTAATTTTTCTGGTTATTCCATTCATAGCTTAATATTCGGTATGACCAAATCCGCCAATTCCTCGTTTAGTATCATCGAGTATTTCTGTTTCGATAAAATTTACATTTTCATATTTTGAGATGACCATCTGACTGATTCGGGTATGCGGTTTGATCACAAAATTCTTCTTTCCAAAATTAAATAAGATCACTTTTATCTCTCCGCGATAATCTGCATCGATCGTGCCGGGTGAATTCAATACTCCAATCAGGTGATTGGTCGCCAGTCCGCTTCTCGGACGAATCTGTGCTTCATAATCCGGTGGTAAACTGATCGCAATTCCGGTTGGGATCAATTCTATTTTTCCAGGTTTTAAAATTACATCATCACTATTTGCGGAATAAAGGTCGTAACCAGCTGCATGTTCGGTCATTTTTTGAGGAAGTTTTGCGCTAGGATGAAGTTTCCTGATTTTTAATTCAATCATTTGGGGTGATTATTAATTATGGAAAAGGAAAAAATTAAAATTTTCTGGTCATGATAAAATCAGCAAGTAACTTCAAGGTTTCCGCTTTTTCACCATAATGATCGAGCAGTCCTTTTACTTCTTCAATCAATTTTTCTGCTTTTTCTTTTGATTTTTCCATACCATGAATTGCGGGATAAGTTGCTTTTTTCAATTTAGCATCCTTACCGATAGTTTTTCCTAAAGTTGCTTGTGTTCCTTCAATATCCAGGATATCATCTGTAATCTGGAACGCTAAACCAAGTTTATTACCGACTTTTTCCATTCGTTTGAAATCTTCCTCAGGAGCATCAGCCAGCAAACAACCAAATCTAATAGAAAGATTGATCAAGCGAGTTGTTTTATTGTAGTGGATAAAATCGAGTATTTTTGCTGAAACCTTTTTTCCTTCGCTTTCAATATCGACCATTTGTCCTGCGATCAAACCTGTATGACCGGCTGCGATCGCTAATTCCCGAATGAGAGTAAGTTTTATTTTATCATCCAATTCAGTTGAATTTATGGCATCAAAAGCATTAACGAGAAGAGCATCACCGGCAAGGAGAGCAATATCAGAACCGAAAAGAACATGACAGGCTTTTTTCCCGCGTCTGTATTCATCATTATCAATTTCCGGAAGATCATCATGGATCAGAGTATATGTATGAAGCAGTTCAAGAGCTCCGGCAACAAGTAAAATGTCTTTAATATCATCTTCAAAAAGCTGGTATGTATTCAACATTAAATAAGGACGAAGTCTTTTTCCTCCGGCAAATAAAGTATGACGAATAGCTTTATGTATTTGCTTTGGATATTCATCTTTGCGCGGCAGGAAACGATCCATCGCAATGTTTACCTGCTCCCTTTTTTCTTTAATATCTTTTTTCAGAAGCATTTTATCGCTACTCATTATTCCTCTTCTCATCATTTTCGGATTTATTCAATTTGCTTGAAAGAACTTCGATCTGGTTCTCCACTTTCTCGAGTTTCTTGTTACAATACCGAACAAGCTCCGAACCTTCTTCAAACAAACTAACGACTTTATCCAGTTCGTCAATTCCATTTTCCAGACTGGAAACAATTTCTTCCAATTTTTTAAGAGCTTCTTCAAATTTCATATCTTCTTTCATGATGACACCTGTTTTGGGGTTAGCACAATTAGCAATTCACCCTTTTCATAAGTAATTTTAATCTTGTTTTGAACACATTCGTTACTAATCCCGCGGGTTGAATCTCGATAAAGATTTTCATTCTCTAATTGATATTTCAAACCGGATGTAGTAAGAGATTCAACTTTTTCAGTGATAGGAATCATAGAAAGTATCGTTCCTTTTTCAATATTGAAAAAGCATGATCTGTCAGCGAGAAAAACTTTCTGGAAATCATTTTGAATCGCTGCAGATAGACCGTATTTCTTTGCTGAACAAAGTAATGACAGCAATCCTAAAGAATGATCGAATCTTTCTGCAAGAGAATTTAAGAAAATAATTTCTTTAATTCCGAGTTTTCTGCACCATTTCAAAGCGATTTCCGAATCTGTCTCATCTTTTTCGGAAGGAAAGATTTCAATTTTAGTGTTTTTCTTAAAAAAAGATAAAACTTCCGGTTTGATCGAATCCATATCTCCGATCACCAAGTCTGCAGAAATTTTGTTTTGGTAGAGAAAATTTGCTCCACCATCTATTCCAATAACAATATCTTCTTCTTGAATTGAGTTTATTACTTGAGTAAAATTCGCATTTGAACTGTTTGTAAAAAGATATGCTTTTTTCAAAATATATTGATCGGATTATTTTTTGGATAATACTATTTCGTCTTCGGATTTATTCAAATATTTGTAGGGATTTCGATTCTGGTTATATCTCAGAACTTCATAGTGAAGATGATTTCCTGTTGAGCGACCGGAATTTCCCATCAATCCGATGATCTCACCTCTTTTAACGGTTTGACCGCTTTTAACGAAAGATTTCTGGAGATGAGCATATTTTGTCTGATATCCAAATTTGTGTGTAATAACAATATATTTCCCGAAGTATTTTTCCCGACTCGATTTTTTTATTATCCCATCTGCCGTTGCATAGATTGGAGTTCCGCTGACATTCCCAAAATCGATTCCTTTATGAAAAGATCTTTTCCCTGTGATTGGATGTTTTCTCCAACCATAAGTATCCGAGATGCGACCGTAAGTTGGATAAATCGAGGGAGTTTGCAAATACAAAAGCTTTTTTAGTTCTACTTTATCAGCAAGTTCATGGTGAGTTTTCAGGTCGAAATCCACTTTGCTTTTTAATTGGTTTAATTTGTTCAAAGTATGATTATAATTCAGGTTAAACTCTTTTCCAAGATTGATAAAAGTAGAATCGATTTGCGGAATACCTCCCATACCCATATTTCTAATATCTTTGTTAATTTCTTTGAAATTCTTATCCGAACGGACTTTATCTTCCCATTCCTCCATCAATTTCAATTTAACAAGAATTGAATCTATCTCTGAGGAAAGACTGTAAATCTTATCTTTTAATTGATCATTTTCTTCCAGTATCTGATGGGCTTCATAAATCTTATACTGGTTTTGAATAACATAAAATATTGATCCGATTAGCAGCATTAAAAAAACAAAAGTAGATATGCCCAAAAAAAGTATGGTATTTTTAGATATTCTGATGTTTTTTGTATTTGAAGAATCTGTCGCTGATAGAGTTAAATGCCACTTCTTCATAAAAACCATTTTCCCCTTTTTTACAATTTTTGAAGCAAAAGAAAAAAAGCATTGTTTGATGTCAAGTTATTTCAATTGATTGAATTGTAAATAGTTAGAGATGTTTTTTAGATTAAAATAATAATTTTCTTGACCGTAGAAACAGTTTAAAAAGTTATTATAAGTAAAGTTATAAAGATGATCTTGGAGGATAGAATGATAAAAAATTTTGATGAATTATTGGACAAAGTCAGGAATATGAAAAACAAGACCGTTATCATCGCTGCTGCACATTCACCAACTGCGATCGAAGCTGCGATCATGGCAAAAAAAGAGAATTTAGCTAATTGTATTTTAACAGGTGATAAAGACACGATATCGAAGTATTTAACAGAAAAAGCTCCTGAATTTTCGGATTCATTTGAGATAATCGATACTGGAATCGACCTGAATTATGGAGCAAAAAAAGCAGTTGAGCTGGTAAAAGAAGGAAAAGGTCATTTGATCTTAAAAGGAAAATGTGATACAGGAACTCTCCTTAAATCTGTTCTCGATAAAGAAAACGGGCTTCGAACCGGAAATACCATGAGCGATGTTCTGGCTTACGAAACTCCGGAAAAAGTTGTTTTAATGGGTGATGGAGGATTTATTCCTCTTCCGGGATTAAAGGAGAAAATTTCGATCGTGAAGAACTGTGTCGAAGTTGCTCACGGACTTGGGAACAAGAATCCCAAAGTAGCTTTATTAACTCATACTGAAGCTGTGAATGATAAAATTCCATCGACAGTGGAAGCAGCAATCATCACAACTATGAATAAACGCGGTCAGATCAAGGATTGTGTGATCGATGGTCCTCTTGCTTTTGATAATGCCGTCAGTAAAAAAGCAGCGGAAATGAAAGGGATAAAATCGGAAGTTGCAGGAGATGCTGATGTATTGGTGGTTCCCAATATTGAAGCAGGAAATATTTTCGGGAAAGCATTAACTTATTATTGTCATTATCGAGTTTGTCATGTGGTGATGGGAGCAAAAGTTCCAATTCTGATCGCTTCCCGGGCAGATGATGCGGAAACGAAATTTTTGTCGATGGCTTTGGGGATTTTGAGTGCATGATTTAGTAACGAATTCGTTAAAAGTCGGACACAGCAAAACCAACAAAACGGAAAAATAAGTATTTTTTGATTTATGAAAATAAAAATCATCTGTTTAGGAAAATCCAAACAAAAATTCATTGAGGATGGAATTAAGGAATATCAGAAAAGAATTTCAAAATATGCGAAAATAGAATTAAATATCTTACCGGATATTGCCCTGACAAAAACAAATACGATCGAAATCGTAAAAAATAAAGAAGCAGAAATTCTCGAAAAACATTTGATAAAAGATGATTTTATTATTGTTCTTGATGAAAAAGGGAAGCAATTCACTTCTCTCGAATTTTCCAAATATATTTCCAAAATCAATAAAAATATTATTTTTATGGTCGGGGGAGTTTACGGAATTTCAGAAAAAATACTGAAAAAAACGAACCTGATTTTGAGTTTTTCTAATTTTACTTTTACCCATCAAATGATCAGATTGATTTTGATGGAGCAATTATATCGAGCATTTTCGATCAGCGAAGGGAAGAAATATCATTATTAACTTAAGTTTCGCAGTTCGATATTCACCATTATAAAACGAATTAGAATTTCAAATTTATCAAACAAGCAGATTTTAATTTATTAATTATGAGGG
>DRTC01000350.1 GCA_011372345.1 Candidatus Cloacimonadota bacterium | reverse complement strand
TTAAAGATTATAAAAAACCAAAAAAAAAATATAATTTTTTTTTTTTTTTTATGAAAGCAATTGAATGAAATAAAATAAGATCATCAACTCATCTTCTAATTCCTACTCTTTTGGGAGAAGAGAAATAGTCTCCACTCTCTGATATCAGAAAGTTCAAAATTTTCGCAGAAGATAGCACGGATTCAAGAGAGGATTTGAACTAGTTAGAAATAAATTAGAGATAGAGGAAGTCATTTATCATGAGTAAAAAGAAGCCTATTTATTGTAAATAAGGGGGTTTTATGCAAGAGAGAATAGGTGTATTCGTTTGTAGGTGCGGTCCGAATATTGGAGATAAAATCTATGTTGATTCTATCGTTAATGATCTAAAAAACATCGAAAGTGTAGTCACTGCAAAAAGTCACAATCTCCCATGTTCGAAAGAGGGTTTGGAGTTTATTAAGGACGAAATTAAAAAGGGAGAACTGACCAGGATCGTTGTTGCTGGCTGTACTCCAAAAATGTATGAGCAAAAATTTATGGATACTTGTGAAGAAGCAGGTATTAATCCATTCCTTTTCCAAATGACAAACATCCGGGAACAGGTTGCCTGGGTTACTCCGGATAAAGCTCTGGCTACCGAGAAAGCCAGAAAACTCTGTTTAGCAGCAATAAAAAGGGTGTCTCTTCAAGAACCTATTGAACGGAAAGAAATCGAAGTTAAACCAGATGTTCTGGTCGTAGGTGGTGGAGTAGCAGGATTGGAAGCAACGCTTACTCTAACCTCAAAAGGAAGGAAGATAATCCTCGTTGAAGAGGATGAATCCGGAGAAACCAAGCCCAGAGAATCTGCTCAATTTAGAAAAGTTTATCTTGTTGAAAAGAGTCCCTGCATCGCTGGAGTCTGTGGAAAAGTTGAAGAAGTGTATCAAACTATGGAATGTGCTCCCTGTATGTTAGCTCCCGAACTTCAAGAGGTTCTTCAAAAAGAGAATGTTGAAACACTAACCTTCAGCGAAGTCGAAGAGATTGTCGGCTCTTTTGGGAATTTTACTGTTAAGATCAGACGAAAAGCAAGATATGTTAGCGAAGAAGCTTGTATCGGCTGCAGTGCTTGTTTCGAACCTTGTCCGGTTGAAATCCCGAATCAGCTGAATGGAGGATTATCCGATAGAAAAGCGATCTATATTCCTTATCCCGGTGCCCTTCCTAATGTACCTGTAATAGATAGATTAAATTGTCTGCATTTGAATGGTAAAGAATGTAATGCCTGTGAACAGGCTTGTGCCTTTGGTGCTATAAACTTCGAGGATAAGGATGAGGTAATTGAAAGAAGTGTAGGTGCTATCGTCCTGGCAATCGGCTCAAAACTTGTTAATCCAGCTCAATATCCACAATTCGGATTTGGGAAATATGACAATGTCTTATCAGCAATCCAATTAGAGAGATTAAATGCATCAAATGGTCCTACAAGTGGTAAGGTCCTCTTAAAGAACGGACAGGAACCGGAGTCTATAGCATTCATATATTGCGTCGGCAGGAAAGAGATTGGATACTGCTCGGGAATTTGCTGTATGTATATGAGCGCTATGGCACATCATGTTAAGGAAAAATTACCGAATGTGAAAATTTATAGTTTTTATTCGGACCTATGTCTTCCTAAAAAAGAGGATCAGAAAGTATTTGAGAAAGTTCTTGATAAAGGAGTTGAATTTATCAGGAGCGATGGTACCGAATATGTCGATCATGACGGGAAAAAACTCATCGTTAAATACAAGACAGAATCTTCACTGAAAAGCAAGGCAGTTGACATGGTTGTTCTTGCACCTCCTATCGAACCTAGTAATGACATTGATAAATTAGCTAAACTTCTTGATATACCTCTGGACGAACATGGCTTTTTCGAAGAAGAGCATATCCTGATGAAACCTTTTGGTGCGCCTCTCGAAGGTATTTTTATTGCCGGAACCTGTCAGGGACCAAAGGATATAGGAGATTCGGTATCTCAGGGAAGCGCAGCTGCAGGAAAAATACTTTCGCGGTTAATGCTTGGAGAAAAACTGGAATTAGAACCGATAGTAGCAGAAATCAATGAAGATATTTGTTGTGGATGCAACACCTGTATCGGATTATGTCCCTTTTATGCTATCCATCGAGATGCGGAGAAAAACATTTCAATTATCGATGACACACTCTGTAGGGGTTGCGGAACTTGTGTCGCAGCTTGTCCAACCGGTGCAGCAAAAGCCTGGAATTTCACGATGGAACAAATATCTGCTGAAATCAGGGAGGTGGCAAAATGAAAGACAAAAAATTAACGATCGTGACATTTCTTTGTAACTGGTGTTCTTATGAAGGTGCAGACAAAGCTGGAAATGCCCGTCTGGAATGTCCGGCAAATGTTCGAGTTATCAAGGTTATGTGCAGTGGTAGAGTAGAACCTCAATTTGTAATACAGGCTTTCAAAGAAGGAGCAAGCGGTGTCTTGATTTTGGGATGTCATCCGGGAGATTGTCACTACAAAAAGGGAAATTACAAAACTATCCGAAGGGTAAATCTTTTGAAAAAAACTTTGAAGCAATTCGGGATCGAACAGGATAGAGTTAGATTAGACTGGGTCAGTGCGAGTGAAGGAGAAAAGTTTGCCAAAGTCGCCAATGAGATGGCTGAAACGATCAAACAATTAGGTCCTTTATCCGAATTAAATATATTAGAAGGAGTAGATTATGCCGAAGCCTAAAGTAGCGTTTTATTGGTGTGCATCCTGCGGAGGTTGTGAGGAAGCAATAGTTGACCTTAATGAAGATATTCTGAAAGTAGTCGAATTGGTCGATATTGTTTTCTGGCCCTGTGCTATGGATTTCAAATACCAGGATGTCCGTGATATGGAAGACAAAGAGATTACCGTTGCCTTTATAAATGGAGCCATCCGAACCGATGAGCAGGAAGAGATGGCAAAACTTTTAAGGAAGAAATCTCTGCTCGTTGTTGCTTTTGGAGCTTGCTCCCATCTGGGTGGAATTCCAGGTTTAGCTAATTTCTGGGATAGAAAAACCATTTTTGAATCTTCTTATGGAAAAGGTTGCCCCTCTGTCGATAATCCCGACTTTGTTGTTCCGCAGACTGTTACTGAAGTTCCGGAAGGAGAATTGGAATTACCTGCTTTCCATAATACTGTAAAAAGTCTAGATCAAGTAATAGATGTCGATTATTATCTTCCAGGATGTTCTCCTGCTCCCTATTTAACAATGCAGGCGATTGAAGCCATCCTCTCCGGAGAATTACCGGAAAAAGGAACTGTGCTGGCACCGGAAAAAACCTTATGCGATGTTTGTGACCGTAATGAAACCAAACCGGAAAAAATGTCTATAAGCCAGATCAAAAGGATTTCCGAAGTGATCGCAGATCCTGAAAAATGTTTCCTTGCTGAAGGAATAATTTGTTTAGGCCCAATTACCAGGGCAGGCTGTACAGAAGAAGGAAGCGGAAGATGTATAACCGCTAATATGCCCTGCCGCGGTTGTTACGGACCTCCAACGGAAGTTAAGGATGTCGGCGGAAAAATGATTTCAGCTCTTGCTTCGATCCTGGGTCTCGAAAATGAAGAAAATATGAGCGATGAGGATGTGGAAAAACTTATGAACCAGGTTGTTGATCCGGCTGGATATTTCTATCGCTTTTCTCTTCCTACCTCGTTATTAAGAAGAAAAAGAATGAACAATCCTGCAAAGGAGGATAAATAAAATGGCAAAAAAAATATCAATAGATCCAATTACCAGGTTAGAAGGTCACGGGAAAATAGAAATTTTCCTGGATGATGACGGCAATGTAAAAAATGCCTATTTGCAAGTTCCCGAACTGAAAGGTTTTGAACAATTCTGTGTGGGCAGACCGGTGGAAGAACTGGCGAGAATAACTCCTCGTATTTGCGGTGTTTGTCCGACAACCCATCACATGTGTTCTACCAAAGCTCTCGATGCTGTTTATCATGTAAAACCAACAGAAACTGCTCTCAAATTACGCCGCCTTATCTATGATGCCTTTATGGCAGAAGATCATTTACTGCATTTCTTTTTCCTCGGAGGTCCCGATTTTGTAGTTGGACCGAATGCTCCGGCAGGAGAAAGAAATATTTTGGGAGTTATCGGTAAGGTTGGTGTCGAGATCGGGAAAAAAGTCATCGATATGCGAAGAAGATTGCGAAGCATTATCACTCATCTTGGTGGAAGAGTTATTCATCCTGTTTGCGGATTGCCCGGCGGAATTTCCAAAGGTCTGGCAGAAGATCAGAGACAGGCATTTCTGAAAGTTGCTAAAGATAGTGTCGAATTTTCCAAGTTCTGTTTACAGGTTTTTAATGATATAGTTCTGAAAAACGATACTTATCTCGATTTGATCGTAGGAGATATTTTCCAGCATCAAACTTATTATATGGGTTTGGTCGATGAAAATAACAAAGAAGATTTGTACGACGGAATGGTTCGGGTTGTCGATCCAACCGGTAAGGAATATGTAAAATTTGCAGGAAAAGATTATCTCGATCATATTGTCGAGCATGTCGAACCCTGGAGTTATATCAAATTTCCATACCTGAAAAATGTAGGTTGGAAAGGTTTCGAGGATGGAATCGACAGCGGTGTTTATCGTGTTGCTCCTCTGGCCCGACTTAATGTTGCGGACGGAATGAAAACTCCCCTTGCTCAAGCCGAATATGAAAAAATGTTCGAGACTCTCGGTAAACCCTCTCATCATACACTTGCCTTCCACTGGGCAAGGTTGATCGAAGTTATGTATGTTTGTGAGGAGATGGTGCAGCTGCTTGAAGATAAGTTCATTACTAATCCGGATATCAGGAATCTTCCGACAGAAACTCCGGATGAAGGTGTTGGTGTCATCGAAGCTCCTCGCGGAACTTTGTTCCATCATTATAAAACCGATGAAAATGGAATGGTTTCAGGCGTTAACCTGATCGTTGCCACTGTAAATAATTCTGCTGCTATTTCCATGTCCATTGCCAAAGCTGCGAAGAACCTGATCAAGAACGGAAAGGTTGATGACGGACTGCTGAATATGGTGGAAATGGCATTCCGACCTTATGATCCGTGTCTGGCTTGTGCAACTCATTCTCTTCCCGGGAAAATGCCGCTGATCGTGAATATTCGTGACAAAAACAGAGAGATCATCAAAAAAATCAAGAGAGATTGATCTAGACTGAACTCGACTCGTAATGAAGTGCGAGTCGAGTTCAATCGTCTAAAACCGACTCGAATTATAACGACCAAAGACCAAAGGGAGTGTCCCGCTTTATCGGGAAGAACAGTTGTCAGACTGGCGCAATTTCCGAGTCGCATTCCCTGCGGTCATTACGACTCGAATCTTGCTAAGATAATTTATTTTTTATGAAAACACTCGTACTTGGACTTGGAAACACAATTCTCTGCGATGACG
Organism: Candidatus Cloacimonadota bacterium; assembly: GCA_011372345.1. Taxonomy (NCBI): domain Bacteria; kingdom Pseudomonadati; phylum Candidatus Cloacimonadota; species Candidatus Cloacimonadota bacterium. Next base: position 2,226 of record DRTC01000350.1, on the reverse strand, counting down.
GAGTTGGAATAAGGATTGCGCAGGAAATAAAAAAGAAGTGCAAAAATATCGACATACTCGAAGCCGGTGCTGCCGGCTTCAGAGTTATCGATGAGATAATCGGTTACGAAAAGCTGATCCTGATCGATTCTATCAAAACCGGGAATGCCAAACCCGGAACTCTGCACAAATATTCATTCGACGACTTTAAAACAAAACACCATTCCCAACCGCATGATATCAGCCTCTTTGAAGCATTTGAGATTATTAAAAAACATGGTGATGAATTACCAACCGAGATTGAAATTTATGCCGTCGAAGTTTCAGATACTGAGACTTTATCTGAAAAATGTACTCCTGAAGTGGAAGCTGCAATTCCGAAAATAACGAAGAAAATAATTGAAGAACAAAAAATTAACTGATTTTATCAAAAAATCCTTGCATTTATAAAGCAAAATAAAAATTAGTTCCCGCATATATTTCAGGAATTTTCTAACTTTTTGTTGGAGAAATTCCTTTTGTTTCTTGGAAATATCAGGGAACTTTTTTTAGATTAATTTTTTACTAAAAATGTTATAAATATCGGAGGTTTAATGAACATTCACGAGTACCAGGCAAAAGAAATCCTTAAAGAATTCGGAGTAGCAGTTCAAAATGGAATTATGATCGATAAAGTTGAAGATGCTGGGAAAGCTGCTGAAGAATTGGGTGGAAGTGATTGGGTGATAAAAGCTCAAGTTCACGCCGGAGGTAGAGGAAAAGGCGGAGGAGTTAAATTTGCGAAAACTGTCGAGGAAGTAGAAAAAATTGTAAAAGAAATGTTGGGAATGAAACTCGTTACTCACCAAACCGGTCCTGCTGGAAAAATCGTACAAAAAGTTTATCTTGAAAATACGGTAAACATTGCCAAAGAATACTATTTGGGTATGGTTCTGGATCGAGCTAAAGAATTACCTGTCATGATGGCTTCGACCGAAGGTGGAGTGGAAATTGAAAAAGTAGCTGCAGAAACACCGGAAAAGATCATCAAAACAGAAATCGATCCTTTAACCGGTTTTCAGGGATTTCATGCTCGTGAACTGTCTTTTGGATTGGAACTCACTAAAGAGCAAAGCAAGGATTTTTCCAAATTTGCCAAAGCTTTATATAATGCCTATATTTCTAACGATGCCAGTTTAGTTGAGATCAATCCCCTGGTTTTAACCTCCGAAAACAAATTTATGGCACTCGATGCCAAAATGGGATTCGATGATAATGCTCTTTACCGTCATAAAAATATTGCTGAGATGAGAGATTTTAATGAAGAAGATCCGGCTGAAGTCGAAGCAACCGAATACGGATTGAGTTATGTCAAACTCGATGGGAATGTTGGTTGCATGGTCAATGGAGCCGGATTAGCTATGTCAACGATGGACATCATAAAGTTAAAAGGCGGATATCCTGCAAATTTCCTCGATGTTGGCGGGAAAGCGAGTGCCAATACGGTTGCTAAAGGTTTTGAGATCATCCTCAAAGATCCGAATGTGAAAGCGATCCTCGTTAATATTTTCGGAGGAATTGTGCGTTGCGATAGGATTGCCAATGGAATCATCGAAGCCACAAAAAAAACGGAAGTAAAGGTTCCGATCGTTGTTCGCCTGGATGGAACGAATGCAACTGAAGCTTCCAAAATTCTGGAAAAATCATCACTTACAAATATTATCACGGCATCCGATCTTGCCGATGCTGCCGGAAAAGCAGTCAAGTCTGCTAAAGGAGTTCAATAATGAGCATATTAGTAAATAAATCTTCAAAAGTGATCGTGCAGGGATTCACCGGAAAGGAAGGAACTTTTCATGCAGAACAATGTCTTGCATACGGAACGAATATTGTCGGAGGAGTTACACCAAATAAAGGTGGTCAAACTCATCTCGGAAAACCTGTTTTCAATACAGTCAAAGAAGCGATTGCAGAAACTGAAGCAGATGTATCTCTGATCCTTGTACCTCCGGCATTCGCAGCCGATGCTATAATGGAAGCAGCTTCTGCCGGAATTAAGATCATTATCTGCATCACGGAGGGAATCCCAACCAGAGATGTGGTGATTGCTAAAAAATTCACTGATAAACATAATGTTACCATGATCGGTCCAAACTGCCCGGGAATAATAACTTCCGAAGAAGCTAAAATAGGGATCATGCCGGGATTTGTTTTCAAAAAAGGAAAAGTCGGGCTGATCTCAAAATCCGGAACTCTTACTTACGAAAT
>DRTC01000349.1 GCA_011372345.1 Candidatus Cloacimonadota bacterium | reverse complement strand
TTTGGTCTTCCTTTGGGAAATGAAATGATGTTCAGGTTTTTTCCGGAAATTGAGATAAATAGTGATCTGGGAGCTTTGAGTTTTTGGGGAATTGGTCTCAAACACAGTTTGAACAAAAATCTTCTTAAATTAATTCCTCTCGATTTGGCGATTCAAGTTGTTTATCATTCCTTCTCTATCGGTGAAATCATTGAAATGAATAGTTTTTCTCTGAATGGAGAAGTCAGTAAAAAGATCCTGAACTGGACTTTTTACGGTGGATTAGGATTCAATAATACAAAATTAAATGCCCATTATGAAACAGAAACTGAAATTATTATTGGTAATCAACCTCCGTATATTTTTGCAACTGTTCCAACCGAAATCGATTTTGAAATAAATAGTAAAAATATTGTTCCAATAACTTTGGGAGTTTCTTATAATATTGCGAGGATTGATTTTTTTGTAGATTATTCGATTTGTAAATATCCGGTTGCGAATTTCGGATTTGGATTGTCATTCTAAAAAGTTGATTTTAAATCGTAAAATAAGGATAAAATCTAAATACAACCGACATCATTAAATCCTTCAACTCCTCACTTTGTTTAGGAGTCGAAGAATTTTTCACAGAATGCAATTCTGTGCTACTGCACCACATTTTTTAAAAAATACGAAAAAAAAGAAGGAAGGAAAAATATGAAATTAAAAAGAGAATTTATTGAAAAATTACCTAAAGCGGACCTGCATGTTCATCTCGACGGCTCGATCCGAATTCCAACGATCATCGAATTAGCAGAGAAACAGAAAGTAAAATTGCCTGCTGATAATGAAGAAGCGTTAAAAAAGATCATTATCTGCCGGGATGATTGCGAAAGTCTGGATGAATATCTGGAAGGATTTAAAATCACTTTAAGTGTGCTTCAAACTGAAAAGGCTTTAAAAAGAGTAGCTTATGAATTAGCAGAAGACGCTTCTAAAGAAAACATCCGCTATATGGAAGTCAGGTATTCTCCAATTCTGCATACACAAAAAGGATTGAAGCTGACCACGATTTCCAACGCTGTAATCGATGGATTAAGGTCTGCGGAAAGAGATTTTAATATCAGAACCGGAGTTATCATCTGCGGGATCAGGAATATGGAACCAGCAACTTCGCTGGAACTGGCAAAACTGGCGGTTGCCTATAAAAATAAAGGAGTTATCGGTTTTGATCTGGCGGGAGCTGAATACAATTATCCCGCGAAAGAACACAAAGAAGCATTTTATCTTGCTTTGAACAATAATATCAATATTACGATTCATGCTGGTGAAGCTTATGGTCCGAAAAGTATTGCCGAAGCACTTCATTACTGCGGAACTCATCGGATCGGGCACGGAACAAGATTGATCGAAGATGGTGATCTGCTCAATTATGTTAATGATCATCGTATTCCACTGGAAATCTGTATCAGAAGCAATCTCCATACGAAATCGGTCAGGAATTTAAAAGAACATCCGCTCAAATTCTTTCTTGATTATGGTCTGCGCATTACCATTAACACGGATAATCGATTAATCTCAAACACAACTCTGACCGATGAGTATATGTTGGCAATCAATGAATTGGGACTGGATTATCCCGATGTTAAGAACACGATCATCAATAGTTTTAAAAGTGCTTTTATTCCATATCGAGAAAGAGTTGTCCTACTCAACAATGCTTTAAAAGAGATGGAAAAACTCGAAGAAAAAGAGTTGCAAAGCAAGATCGAGATCGAAGAGAAGATTTAAGAATTTAATATTGAAAATTGAATAGTGAATGAATATATTAGAGGATTATTTTGGTTTAGAGTACCCTTTATAGTCGTTGCGATCATTATTTTAATCTACTATAAACGGGATAGATTCAAAGAAATTTTCATTGCCGGCAGTTCCATTATAATCGTTACGATCCTTGATAAACTAAAAGTGATCCCTCATTTGATTGCTGTCATTTTAGTCATAATTCCATTGATATATTTGGCTTTGTTGTTTGTTAGACGAAAGTAACACATTTTTGTAAAATGTGGGAATTTCATAATTTACGGTATCGGAATTTCAAGGTTTTTTAAAACCTTCAAGGTTTGGCAAACCTTGAAGGTTTAAATCAATCAATTCACCAAGTTATGTTCTATTAGATTGATTTTCACAGAATGCAATTCTGTGCTACATAAGGAGTCATTATGGAAATAATTTATCTAATCATCGGAATCATCATCGGTGGAATCATCATCGGATTATTCCTGAAATCAAAAACCGGAAAGATCGAAACGGAAAAATCTAACCTTTTGGAGAACCTGCAAAATCTCAAAACTGAATTTGAAGAAGAAAAAGAAAAATCAGAAAATCTGAATAAAAAAATTATCGAGCTTACCGATGAAAAAGGAAAAGCAGTATCAAAAAATTCTGTTCTGGAAAAGAATTTGGAAGAAGTTCAAAAAAAATTTTCCGAATTAACAAAAAAATATAATGATTACTTGACTTTCAATTCCCAACTGAAAACAGAAAATAAAAATTTGCAGGAAAAACTGGATAACCAAAAGAATGAAATAGAAGAATTGCACGAGAAATTCACAACTGCTTTTGAGAATCTTGCGAATAAAATTTTTGAAGAGAAATCTGAAAAATTTACTGCTAAAAATAAAGCGAATCTCGATGAAATTCTGAATCCGTTAAAGCATGATCTGGATAAATTCAAAGCAAAAATTGAAAACACGGATGAAAAAAACCGCATCAGTAATGCAACTTTGATCCAGCAGATAAAAGGTTTGAAGGAATTAAATAACCAATTAAGCGAGGATGCTATAAAATTGACGAAAGTTTTGAAAGGAGATTTCAAAGTTCAAGGAGATTGGGGAGAAACTGTTTTAAGGAGAATCCTTGAGGAATCCGGTCTAACGGAAGGAATTGAATATATATCTCAAGGAAAAGGAATGGATCTGAAAGGTGAAGAAAGCCGTCATTTCAGACCGGATTTTATCATCAAGTTGCCGGAAAACAAGCATATAATTGTCGATTCGAAAGTTTCTCTGGTCAGTTATGAGAAATTGATGAACGAAGCAGATTCGGAGCATAAAAAGGAAATATATCTGAAAGCCTTACAAAATTCTATCAAATCTCATATCGACGATTTGAATTCCAAACATTACCAACAACTTACCGGTTTGAATTCACCTGATTTTGTTTTGATGTTCATGCCAATTGAAGGAAGTTTCAATCTCGTTGTGCAGACTAAAAGTTCCTTATATCAATATGGTTTGGATAAGAAGATCGTGCTGGTTAGCCCGAGTTCATTACTGATAACTTTAAGAACGATCGCTTATATCTGGCGTCAGGAAAAACAGAACAAAAATGCGATCACGATTGCCAGACAAGCCGGTGATCTTTATGATAAATTCGTCGGTTTTATCACTGATCTTGATAATATCGGGAAAAATATCGACCGCTCCAAAGATTCCTATTTGAATGCTTTGAATAAATTAAAAACCGGAAAAGGAAATTTGATCACGCGGGTTGAAAATATCAAGAAATTAGGAGCAAAAGCGAATAAGAATATTCCGGAGAAATTTATTGAGGAAGAAGTTCCGGAATTGATGGAATAAGAC
>DRTC01000348.1 GCA_011372345.1 Candidatus Cloacimonadota bacterium | reverse complement strand
GATGAAATATTTAAAAAATCAATCGTTTGTGTAAAACAAGATGCTATCTTGTTAAGAAAAAATAACAGCTTTGCAAGTTGTTTTACTGGGAAGGGAAGAATATGATCAACTTAAAAAACATCTCTAAAAACTACGGAGAAAATAAAGCTCTGCAAAATGTATCCTTAAAGATCGAAAAAGGAGAACTCTTCGGTCTGCTCGGTCCGAATGGAGCAGGAAAAACAACGATGATAAATATCATAAATACATTCCTGCCGTTCGATGAAGGAGAGATTTTCATAAATGATCTATCGTTAAGAGATAATAAAGAAAAGATCAAACAAAAGATCGGCATCATCCCGCAGGAAATCGCACTTTATGATGAATTAACAGCTTTTGAAAACCTGAAATTCTGGGGAGAAATTTACAGCATTTCCAAACCTGAACTGAAAAAACGCTGTGAAGAAATCCTGAAAATGGTTGGACTTTATGACCGTCGAAATGATCCTCTGAAAAAATATTCCGGTGGAATGAAACGACGCATAAACATCGCTGCCGGACTTCTTCACAACCCGGAAATAATATTAATGGATGAACCGACTGTCGGAGTTGATCCGCAATCCAGGAATTTCATTTTCGAGATGATCGAGCAGTTGAATTCTATCGGCAAAACGATCATTTTCACCACGCATTATATGGAAGAAGCAGAAAGATTATGTAAGCGGATTGCGATCATTGATCACGGAAAGATAATCGCTTTGGGAACAAAAGAAGAATTGTTCAAACTTCTGGAAGATGAAAACAGTATAACCATCAAATTCAAAAATAGCATCGATTTCAAGGAATTCCAAAAAGTATTGAATGAGTTCCAATTAACAAAAATCAGTAATAATTCAATATTAATTTCAGGAGAAAATCTGATTGGAAATTTGTCCGGAATTCTTAATTCAATCAAACAAAATGAAGATGAAATCGAAGAAATTGATTTCAACAAACCAAACCTGGAGAAACTCTTCCTGAAATTGACCGGAAGGGAATTGAGAGACGAATAAATATTGGCAAGACTTGACTCGCAAAGACCGAAGGAAGTGTGAGTCGAGAATTGCCTGCTGTTTATATTGGTTGTTCTTAACTCACGCTTCGCTGCGAGTCAAAGAATAAACACACCTCCCGGCTAAAGCCGGACTCCTCTCAAGAGGAGATTTTCCTCTCCTTTTAGAAGAGGATCAAGATGAGGTAAAAGGAGAAAAATTAATGAACATAATACCACTCATAAAAAAGGATTTTAAAATGTTTTTCAAAAGCAGATCAGCAGTTGCTTTAACCTATCTCGTGCCGATGGTGATCACACTCATTTTCGGAGCAGTATTCGGTGGATTTGGAAAAACGGGAGGAATCAACGAGATCAAGGTTATACTGGTCGATGAAGATAGAACCGAATTTTCCAAAAAATTTACTGCAATTCTGGATAGTCTGCAGGAACTGGCTGTTCATACGAAACGAAAAAAGAATGATGAATATATCCCGTTCGATCAGAATTCCATGGATGAATGGATCAGGGAAGGAAAGCGCAAACTCGGGATCTATATTCCCAAAGGATTTGAGAAAAGTATTCTAACCGGTAGAAAAATCCCGCTTGAAATCCATTTTGATCCCAAATACCAGATCGAATACGGAATCACAAACGGAATTATCAACAAAGTTCTGATGGAGAATTTCCCCCAGATTCTGCTGAAGAACATAATGAAAAGTCCCTTCTTCCGGCAGTTTTCTTCTGCAGAAGCACGGGATCCGATTCTTGATAATAAATCACAAAACTTCGGAAAAATGGATAATCCCGTCGATTTGAAGTCAGTGAAATTACTTGGCAAAGCAAAAGAAAATTCCATGTTCGCCCAATATGTAGCGGGAATGGCTGTGATGTTCCTCCTATTTTCAGTAACTCACGCCGGAGCATCACTGATCGATGAGAAAAATAACGGCACGATCAATCGTCTGCTCATCGCTCCTGTGAGAAGAAGCGAGATCCTGGTCTCCAAAATGTTTTACATCAGTTTGATGGGATTATCTCAACTGATCGTACTTTTTATTTTCGGCTGGCTGGTTTTCAGCCTCAATATTTTCAAGGATGTTTCTGCTCTTGTCGTGATGATCATTGTCACCGCTCTTGCCTGTGCATCTGTCGGGATTTTCATCGCTTCTATCTGCAAGAACCAGCAACAGGTGGGAAGTCTTTCCACCTTGATTGTATTGGGAATGTCCGCTCTTGGTGGTTCCATGTTCCCCAGCTTCATAATGCCCAGATATATCCAGACGATCGGCAAATTCACTCTCAATCACTGGGCAATGAAAGGAATAACCGACATTTTCTGGTACAGCAAACATCTGGCTGATATTTTCCCCAGCGTTTTAATTCTGCTCGGAATTACGGTTATGTTTTCTTTTATTGCGATCAGGATTTTTAATAAAAGGCTGCTGGAATGAGGAAGAAAGGAGAAGGTAAAACCGGAGAAAAGGAGAAATGGAAAACCTTCAATCGAGCAATCATCAGTTGAAAGTTTTAACGCGAATTCAATTTTTTTCGACTTAACGATTCAATAGCTCGATCAAGGTATAAGCATGATTTCTCTAATTTGCTGACCTGATCCTGCTATATTCCAAATAGAGGTTGGTTACTATATCAAGGACTAATATTGAAGATTTCTTTTTATTCGTATTTTGCTGTTGCTTGATCTATTG
>DRTC01000347.1 GCA_011372345.1 Candidatus Cloacimonadota bacterium | reverse complement strand
ATATTATAAAGATTATAATTACTTTAGAAATTATTGATCTATTCATTAGATTTCCTTTTGAAACTTGTTTCCCGAAAGCTTTCGGGATGAAATTTAACAAGTTTTTCTGGTTAGATATTTCTCGATCTTTAAAAACTTGGTAAGTTTCAAATACTTACCAAGTTTTTTTTATTTATTCGACTCGAAAGGACGAAGGACGACGACTCGAAACAGAATGGTAAGTAATTTGTTTCGACTTATAGTTCATTACGAATCGAAGAATCACAGAATACAATTCTGTGCTACTTTACCATTTCGTTTTCTTCTGCTCGATGAATTTTTTGATCTCTTTACTTCCCATCCAGACTTTTTCGTTGGACTCGATATTGACCAGTTCCATATCAACCTGATAAAAGACTGCAGCTTTTCCACTTATCGCATCTGTTGTGGATGTGATCGTTCCGATCAGCATGAAATCAGCTCCGGTTTCATTTGCCAGGGCTTTTGCTGTTTCATCGGAAGCGTGTGATTGCTGATGATAGCGTTCTTCCAGGATTTCTTTTCTTTCTTTACTGGCAGCCACAAACTTCACTTTCCCGCTGTTAATGAGTTCCCTCTCGATGTCTTTTACAAATGTTTCGGTTTGAATATGTTCAGAACTTTTGTTGCGGACTGTTCCTACAATAAGAACAGGTTTTGTCTCATTTTCCATAACAAAATCTTCGATCCAGCTGCGATAGATCATATCCTGGATCATCTGCTCCGCCACGAGTTTGGAATCGGTATCATTCCAGCGACCGCTCAAATCGGTAACTTCGTTGGTTGACATACGGGTAACGGTTCTCGCACTTCCTGCACATCCAATAATAAATAACATTCCGATCATCAAACTTACTTTTAGAATAGTTTTAATTCTTTCCACAATTCCTCCGTTTTTAATAATATATTCTTTGTGAAAGAAGTTGAATCTCTGTTTTGGTGTCAATAAAAAACCTTCAAGGTTTCAAAAACCTTGAAGGTTTATGTAATTAAATCTTGTCGAAGTTTTCTCAAACTTCCGAATGTACGAAGTTCTTCGGAATGTTGCAGGATACTCCAGACGATCGGAAGACCTGCGGACATTCAGATGGATTAGCGAAGTAAAATCATTTTCTTCATCGCTGAAAAATCATCGGTCTGAAGTTGATAGAAATAAATTCCGGCAGCAACCGGTGAACCATTCTCATCTTTACCGTTCCAGGTTATGTGGGAAAGCGACTCCGTCGCTTTTGTTTCAAAAGAATTGAAACACTCCAAAACTCTAACTTTCTGACCTTTGATATTATAGATCGTAAGTTTGGCATCTGTTATATTTTCATTTAATGAAAAAGAAATTTCCGTGTTGTTTCGGAAAGGATTGGGAAAATTCCGGAATAATTGATTTTCGGAATTGGTGATGGTTTTATCATCGACAGCAACAGGTATGATAATACCTGAATTAACGCTTGCTCATGAAGGATAGAAATATTTTTTGCCAAAAAATGTTAGAGTTTTAGAATTAAGTGACTATTTTTTTCTTTTTTTTTCTTTTACTTTTCTTGCATCTCTTATGTTCCTTCTCTTTTGAAATTCTTGCTTATTTTTCTTTCATAAAGAGAAGGACAGCCAGTCTTCGTTAAAACTTCGTCCTGACAAGCAAGATGAGTTTTCTCCAACCATTCCGAAGGTCAAGCAAGAAGAAAGACTCTGGCAGAAACCATTCGGAGGGTTTTTTATCCTAATTCAACTGATTCAACAAGTTCAACGAATTCAACTTCTTTCCCCAATCTCGATCCCTTTGGCAATCGCTTTCAAATTCGCTTCGAGAAGAGCAGGATTCTTTTTCCCTAAAATCTCTTTCAAATCTCTTTCTACTGTCTCAAATTTCACCAAACCGGTTTTGCCGATCAGAACTCCAAGAGAGACCATATTCAGGATTTTTGTCGAACCGATTTCAGTTGCAATAGATGACATGGGAGCATAAATTTCTTCAATATCTTCTCTGTCCAATTTTTCCGGACACATATCGGAATTTGCGATCATCAAACCATCCGGTTTTATCATCGGACCGAATTTATCAACAGATGGTTTATTCAAAGCAATCAATAAATTCGGATTAGAAACTAAAGGAGATGCAATTTGTTTATCGCTGATCACAACTGCAACATTAGCAGTTCCACCGCGCATTTCCGGTCCGTAGGAAGGAAGCCAGGAAACATCTTTGCCTTCTTTCATAGCAGCGAGTGACAGGAATTTCCCAACAGTTAAAGCTCCCTGTCCACCAAATCCCGAGCAAATTACTTCGATTATCATTTTGCTTCCTCCTCGATTGATTTATCTTTGAAAACTCCAATCTTAAAGAACGGCAGCATATTCTCTTTTGCCCATTCAAACGCTTTCAAAGGTTCTAATCCCCAATTGGTTGGACATGTAGAAACGAATTCCACAAAAGTGAATCCTCTTTCTTCTTTATTGAATTTCAAAGCTTTGTAAACTGCTTTCTTTGCTTTGATAATATCTTGAGGTGAGAGCAATGAAACTCTGGCAATATAATACGGAGCTTCCAATGTTGCCAGCATTTCACTAACTCTGATCGGATAACCAATATCGGTTTCGTCCCTCCCATAGGGAGAAGTTGTAGTTTTCATTCCGGGTAAAGTTGTAGGAGCCATCTGTCCGCCTGTCATTCCGTAAATTGCGTTATTCACGAAAAATACCGTAATATGTTCTCCGCGATTGGCAGCATGAATAATTTCCGCAGTTCCGATCGCTGCCAGATCTCCATCTCCCTGATAAGTAAAAACATGCATATCTGGTCTGGCTCGTTTCATTCCTGTTGCAAGTGCAGGAGCTCTTCCATGAGCAGCTTCCGCCATATCGCAATCAAAGAAATTATAAGCGAGAACCGAGCATCCTACCGGACAAACTCCCATCATCGAGTTTCTCAAATCGAGTTCGTCCATTGCTTCTGCGATCAATCTATGTGAAATCCCATGCGTGCAGCCGGGACAATAACTGAATTGTGTATCTGTCAAAGATTTTGGTCTTTGGGCGATAATTTCCATTTTTCCTCCTAAAATATCTATTAGATAAACATCTATTAGATGAACATCTATTAGATGAATATCTCTTCTATTTTTGCTTTAACTTCTTCCGGTGTGAAAACCAGTCCGCCGACTCTTCCCATAAATTCAACCGGGACTTTTCCTTTTAATGCCAGACGAACATCATCTATCATCTGACCAAGATTCAGTTCGAGAGTCAGAACTTTGCGAACTTTTTGATGAATAGCATCATCTATTGCTTTGGCTGGAAAGGGCCAGAGAGTTATCGGTCGGATCAAACCAACACTTTTCCCTTCTTTCTGAAGTTCGTCGATCGCAGATTTAGTTATTCTCGCAGCAGTTCCAAAAGCAACACAAACGATCTCATTATCAGGAGAAATATTGTATTCTTCAAACCTGATCTCATTCTTCTCCACTTCTATATATTTCTTTTCCAGATTCAGAACAAGATCGGATAGAACATGCGGATCCAATTCCAATGAATTGATAATATGGTGATGATGATTCGGTTCGTCCTCATTAGGATGCATACACCAGTCTAAATGCTGATTATTGAGTTCTTCCAGTTCCTTCTCTGTTTTTGCAGGCTGGAATTCCACCGGTTCCATCATTTGTCCGATCAAACCATCAGAAAGAATAAGAGCTACCATCCGATATTTATCAGCAAGATCAAAGGCAAGGGGAGCCATATCAGCAAATTCCTGAACTGTGCTCGGAGCCAGAACGATCGTTCGATAATCTCCGTGTCCTCCACCTCTCGTGGCTTGAAAATAATCTCCCTGGGCTGGTTGAATATCACCAAGACCGGGACCTCCACGCACAACATTTACAACAACTGCCGGTAAACTTGCTCCAGAAATGTAGGAAATTCCTTCCTGCTTGAGCGAAACTCCCGGAGAAGAAGATGATGTCATCACTCTTTTTCCGCAGCCTGATGCTCCGTAAACCATATTGATCGCAGCGACTTCACTTTCTGCCTGCACAAAAGTGCCACCGGCTTTCGGCATCATCCTGGACATATATTCGATCAATTCACTTTGAGGAGTTATCGGATATGCAAAATATAACCTGCAGCCTGCACGAAGAGCAGCTTCTGCAATTGCTTCGTTACCTTTCATTAATATTTTTTCTGCCATCTTTTCCTCCTACTTCTCTACCGTTATTGCCACATCAGGACAACTTACATAACAGAGCTTACAGGCAATGCAAGCTTCCTGGTCAAAACATTCTGCATAATGATAACCCTTTTCATTGAACTTCTCCGAAAGACGGATTATCTTCTTGGGACACGCGGGAATACAAATCCCACATCCTTTACAATAAAACGGGTCAACTGTCATTTTTGCCATTATTGACTCCTTGTCGTCTGATTATTTTCGGTTAAGAGATTTATTTTCAGCAAATCTGTCAACCGGATTCTTAATCTTGTT
>DRTC01000346.1 GCA_011372345.1 Candidatus Cloacimonadota bacterium | reverse complement strand
TTCAAATTCAGAAATTTTGTTTTTTGAAATTCCCCTTTTATTTGAAAATGGATTGGAAAAAAGTTTTGATCTGACCATTAATATTTCCACTAAACAAGAAAATCTAATTCAAAGATTGAAAAATCGTAATGGATTATCCAAAGCAGAAATTCAGAGAAAAATAGCTGCGCAAATGACCGATGAAGAAAAACAGGAACGAGCAGATGTAAATATTGTTAACAATAAAGAAATCAACAATCTATACCAGAAATTGGAGGAATTCTGTAACACCTTGAAAGACTTACCGTTCAAGCAAGTAGAAAGATTGCTTGAAATTTAAAAAAATGGTATAGGTTATGCGTTTTATTAAAATTGTTAAACTTGCTAAATTTTTTAAATTTAGCAAGTTTTAAAAAAACGGAGGAACCATGAAAATCAAAAACATTTTATTAATTACTTTAGCTTTGATCATTATCGCTGAATTATTTTTCTATCTTAAATATGATCAAAATCCTTTAGGTCGGAAAAGGATCAGGAAACCATACAAACCCTTTGTTGAACGCCCTTTTGGAACTCCTCTTAAAAAAGAACCAAATGCTGTGACCAACGAATGGATGGCTTATCAACGATGTTATCCCTATGAAGAGATTAGATTAGAATCTTATTTAGCTGGAATGCAGCAGGCACAATCTCTTCATGAAAATTCCCCCAATCAGCGTTATGATTGGGAATTAGTTGGACCAACGAATATCGGAGGAAGAATCACAGACCTGGCAATTCATCCTAACTCACCTGAAACAATTTATGTTGGAGCAGCTTCGGGTGGAATCTTCAAATCGATCAATAATGGAGAAAGTTGGGTAAATATTTTTTCTGATTCTCCTATAATTTCAATTGGTGATATTGCTATGGATCCTGATAACGAGAATATTCTTTACGCTGGAACTGGAGAAGCGAATGCTTCCAGTTATAGTTTTTTCGGGAATGGAATTTATAAATCGATAGATGCTGGAGAATACTGGGAACACATCGGTTTGGAAAATTCAGCATATATCGGCAGAATTATTGTTGATCATACAAATTCAGAAAGAGTTTTCGCTGCTGCCTGCGGAAATCTATTTTCCGGAAATGAAGAAAGAGGTATTTATCGCAGCGATGACGGTGGATTAACTTGGGAAAGGAAGTTGTTCGTTTCAGATATTACATCTGCTGTTGACCTGGTTCAACATCCAACCAATCCAAATATTCTTTACGCTGCCATGTGGGAACGATTGCGAGGTTTGAATTTCCGGCAATCATTCGGAGAAACTTCCGGCATCTGGAAAACCATCGACGGAGGAGACAACTGGTTTGAACTCACAAACGGACTTCCAACCGGCAATGATGTCGGAAGGATCGGAATCGATATTTCTCGCTCCAATCCGGATGTTCTTTATACTTTTTATGATATGCCGAATGCAGAAGTTAGAGTCTATAAAACTTCCAATAGCGGGGAATCATGGACAAGAACAAATGATGATTATCTCGATGGAATGAATTCCTATTTCGGCTGGTATTTTGGACAAATAAGAGTTGATCCGTCAGATGAAAATCGGGTTTATGTTCTTGGAGTGGAATTATATCGTTCCGATAATAGCGGAGATTCCTGGATTTTACTTGCTGATTATGGAAATATGGAAGAAATCCATGTCGATCATCATGCCTTGGAAATCGATGAAAATACCGGAAGGATCATGGAAGGGAATGATGGCGGATTATATTATAGTTATGATCTTGGTGATAACTGGACAAAGCTCGAAAATATTCCATTAACTCAATTTTATGCCATCGAGATCGACAGAACAAATCCCCAACGAGTTTACGGAGGAACACAAGATAACAGCACGATCAGAACCTTAACAGGGAATCTCGATGACTGGCATGTTATTCTTGGAGGAGACGGATTTTATTGCCTTGTCGATTATGATAATCCCAACATAATTTATGCGGAATATCAATATGGAGGATTAAATAAATCGACAAATGGAGGTTATAATTTCTATAGTATTAATGACGAAATGGGATATGATCGCACCAACTGGTCTTCTCCTCTGGCTATGCACCCAACTGAACCAAATATTTTGTATTTTGGAACCTATCGCATCTGGAAAACTACCAATCATGGTGATGATTGGACAGCGGTCAGCAGTGATCTGACGGACGGAGATGACGGAAGTAGTTATCATACTGTAACCACAATTGCGATTTCTCCTTTGGATCCGGAAATTGTCGTTGCCGGAACCGATGATGGAAATGTTCATGTTTCCCAAAATGGTGGGAACACCTGGAACGAAGTTACGGATGGATTACCCGATCGCTGGATAACAAAAGTTGCTGCAGATCCGTTCTATCCAAACACAATTTACACAACTATTTCCGGTTTCCGATGGGATGAAAATGCACCGCATGTTTTCAAATCTGAAGATCTTGGTCAAAATTGGATTGATATCAGCTCAAATCTCCCGGAAATCCCAATAAATTCCATCATTCTCGATCCTTCTCTTCCGAACAGGATATTTGTTGGTTCTGATGCCGGGATTTTTTATTTAGGAAATGAGGAAGAAAATTGGATCAGTATTTCTGCAGGAATCCCGAATGTTCCCATCACTGATATG
>DRTC01000345.1 GCA_011372345.1 Candidatus Cloacimonadota bacterium | reverse complement strand
CGGCAATCTAATTTGCTGCAAAAGTTTTATTAACGAAATACAATTATGTTCTACATTAATTTTCAATTCCCAGTTTATTCAATTCCCAATAAAGCTGTCTCCTGCTTATTCCTAATATTTCTGCGGCTTTTGTTTTGTTACCTTTTGTTTTCTGGATTGCATCTTTAATGATATTTTTCTTCGCTTCATTCGTTGCTTTTTCAATCAGAAAATCATCATTTTTAATAATATTTACTCCTGATCTTGCACTTTTTTGTATATCCCTGAAAATTAAATGTTCTGGATATATCCTATTAGTTTTAGTTAGTAGTATTGCTCTTTTTATGACATTTTTTAATTCCCTGATATTCCCTGGCCATTCGTATTTAACAAGTTTCTGCATTGCAGATTCATCAAAATCTTTAACATTTTTATTCAATTCCGGATTCATTTCCTTTATAAAAAAACGAGAAATGACAGGTATATCCTTTTTTCTTTCTTTCAGACTGGGAAGAATTATGTTAAATTCGTTGATCCTGTAAAAGAGGTCTTTCCTGAAATTGGAGATTTTAATTTCTTCCACGATATTGTTGTTACAGGCAGCGATTAATCTGATATCAATCTTGATCGTTCTTTTTCCGCCCAATCTCATTATTTCTTTGCTCTGGATTACCCTTAATAATTTTGACTGCATATTTGTCGGTAGATTACATATTTCATCAAGGAAAAGCGTACCTCCATCTGCTCGTTCGAATTTTCCGATCACGGTTGTATTTGCACCTGTAAATGCTCCTTTTTCATGCCCGAACATTTCACTCTCGAACAAAGTATCCGGAATAGCTCCACAATCGACAGCAACAAAAGGTTTGTCTTTTCGAGGACTTCTCTCGTGTATCATTCTGGCAATCAAATCTTTACCGGTTCCGGTTTCACCTTCCAAAAAAACTGTTATATCGCTCTCTGCAACAAGTTCTACCTGACTTAAAACCTTTTTTATCTCTGCACTTTGACCCATCATTTCCTGAAGTTTCGTGTCTTTGGAAATCTGTTCATGGTAAGATTTGACTTTCTTCTCCAGGAAAGATGTATTAAGAGCTTTTTTTACTAAATGGAGAATATCAGCATTATTAAAAGGTTTCGTCAGATAATCATAAGCCCCAAGCTTCATTGAAGTTACGGCTTTCTTAATATCACCATAAGCAGTAATCATAATAACGATTATTGAACTGTCGATCTGTTGTAGTTTTTCAAGGACTTTCATCCCATCGATATCAGGAAGTTTATAATCCAGCAAAACCAGGTGCGGTTTAATTTTTTGGGACAACTCCAAGGCTTGAGTCCCACTTTCTGCTTGATATGTTTTGTAACCGGTGGTTTCCAGTAATTCAGAAAGAATGAATCTCATATTTTCTTCATCATCAACTATTAAAATATTTTCCAAATTTCCCCCAGAAGATAAAATGCAATAAATTATCTATATTGAATCGGAATTTTTAGAATAACATCAGAACCTTTCCCGATTTCACTTACAATTTCTATTTGGCTTTGATGATAATCCATAACCTGATGGACGAGACTTAAGCCGAGTCCGGTTCCTTTTTTCTTTGTCGTAAAAAAAGGATTAAATATTTTTTTCAGATTTTCTTTTGAGATCCCAACTCCGGTATCAGAAATTTTTATAATCAAATTCTCTTTGCATTTCTCTGCAGACAAAGTTAAAGTTCCACCATTCTGCATAGCATCTACGGCATTTAAAATCAGGTTTAACAAAGCACCGTACATTTGATCTTCATCCAGCAAAACTAATGGCAGATCTTCCGCAAAATCCTTTTTTACAATAATGTGATGAGATAGAAATTTACTTTCAAAAGATGATATAATTTTGTTCAATATTGTGATAATATCACCTTTTTTAAAGGAATCCCGTTTGGGTTTGGCAAATTCAACCAGGTCTTTGACTGTTTTGCTGATCCGATCTGATGTTTCGGTAAAGATATCCATCATTTTATTTATTTTTTCTTCGCTTAGATTCTTATAATTTGTCTGACAATATTGAGCTGTTGATTTTATGATGGCAATCGGATTCCTGATCTCATGCGCAACTCCGGCTGCAAGCTCTCCAATTCCGGCTAATCTTTCAGTAATTCTTAATTGAGTTTCCAAATGTTTTCTTTCGGAAATTTCTTTGAGCAGGTCATCGTTTGTTTTTTTCAGATCTTTTGTCCGCTCTTCGACAACTTCTTTCAGTTGTCGGGCAGTTTTATTTTTTAGCGTATAACGATAATAAATTATAAAAACAGCAGCTAAAAAAACCAGCAAAATCGAATATAGTCGCCATTTTACCAGCTTTTGTTTTTCCGCAGCTAACCGATATATTTCATTATTCTTCTGCAGAAGTTCAATTTCTTTTTCATGTTCATGAATAAGATTCCTGACTTCAAAAGAAGTTTCCATTCCGGCAACTCTTTCAATGATTTCTTTGGTAAAAATACTATCCTTAACAGCTGAATACAACTTATAATAAGCTAATGCTTTTCTAAAATTATTTTGGGCAGAATAAAGATCGGAAAGCCCTTCATAGATTTCGATCATCAAGTCTCTTATTTGTATTTCGTTTACGATCTCAAGACTTTGTTCAAAGGATTCAAGTGCCTGATCATATTGATTCATTTTCAGATACACGGAACCCATATTCTTAAGGGAAGCTGCGATACCTTTCTTATGCTTTGATTCCTGAAAAAATACAAGAGATTTCTGATGATATTTCAAAGCATTATCATAATCTTCCAGGTGTTCATAAACAACTCCGATGTTGTTAATAGTTTTTGCAACACCACTTTTATCACCAATCTCTTCATATAAACTATCGGATCGTAAATAATACTCCAACGCCAGCTCGAATTCCTTCAGATCATCATAAATAATACCCATATTATTTAATGAACTGGCAACACCACTTTTATCACCAAGTTTTTCTTCAACTTCCATAGATTGTTGATAATATTCGATTGCTTTCTTATAATTACCGAGATTTTTATAGACGATCCCGATATTTTTCATGGAAAGAGCAATTCCCGTTTTATCATTTAATTCTTCATTGGCTTTAAGACAAGCCAGATGATACTCCAAAGATTTATCATAATAACTAAGATCGTTATAAATTATTCCGATGTTTCCAAGCGCACTTGAGATCCCGTTTTTATCTTCTATTTCTTCATAAATTTTTAAAGCTCGCAGATAGCATTCGAGGGATTTATTAAACCTGCTTAAGCTTCGATATGATACACCGATATTATGGAGAGCATCAGCGATTCCTTTTTTATCCTCCAGTTCTTCATATAATTTCAATGCCTTTTGATAATACTCGAGAGCTTTCTCATAATCGCTCAGATCATCGTAAATGATTCCGATATTGTTATATGAAGATACGATATCCTTTTTATCTCCAATATTTTCCCTTAAGGTCAAAGATTGCAGAAATAAATCCAAAGCTGCGTCATATTCACCAAGGAAATAATGACCTACTCCGATATTGTTCAGAGATTGAGCAATTCCTTTTGGATAATTATCCTGTTTAGACAATTTCAGGGCTTGATTTGAATATTCGAATGTTTTTTCAGGATCGATTCCCCAATAGGCCTTTCCCAATTCATTTAAAAGATGAATTTGCTCTTTACCGGTTGTTATTTTGATCTTGTTTTTAAGACTATCGATGATAGATGTATCTGAATAAAGAACAAAGGTAAAAAAAACTGATAAAAAAATGATTGTATATTTTCTCATATCGGATAGAAATTTGCCATCCGGAAGCTGGCGGATGGCAAATTTGATAACTTAATGTTTGTGGAACACTTTCCGTTGTTCATTTATAACCGGATTCATCTCAATATATGTTTCTAATTCTTCTCTTGTTCCGATGAAGGATTCGACAAGATAAAGCATCTGTTCGCTGAACATACCGACTCTTTCGTGAGTAAAAGTAGTATCAACCGTTGACCAGAGATAATAGAAAAGCGATTCTTCCAAACTATCTTCCGAATATCGGATAACATAATAATCAACTGTGATGGGAGTCCCTGCCATTGTCGTGTCTACTTCAGACCAGGTTATAACAGCATCATCACCGGACATGGTCAATTGCACATTTGTCGGAGGTGCAGGAGGAACATAGACTACTTCAATATAGTCATTTTTTATTAATGAATCGACTTTTGTATTACTTGTGATCTTCAATTTCACATCATAAGTTCCAACTTCTGTATATGTGAATTGAGGATTTTGTTCAAAAGAGTCATAAGTTCCGTCATTTTGAAAATCCCAGAACCAACATAAATCGTTTCCTAATGATTCATCCGTAAATTGCACTTCCAATCCAGGATAATATCCATAAGTTGGAGATGCGGAAAAGTCAACTTCAAATTCCGAATCCAGTTTGATCTGCCAGAAATCATAACCTCCCGCTCCAAAAGAATTTGTATATCCGGAAATAAAAAATCCCTGATCTGTTGTCTGATCTATACAATATCCGTAGTCACTTCCTCCATCTCCGATCGTTTTAGTCCATTCTTCATTTCCGGATGCATCTGCTTTCACTAAAAACAGATCATAAACATAAGTTGCTGAAGGGTCAGTATAACCAATGACAAAAAAACCGTTATTTGCTTCTATTACCCAACGAGCTTTATCCGAACTGGTTCCTCCGTAAGTCTGGTTCCATTCTTCATTACCGCTTATATCTGTTTTCACCAGCCAGAAATCGTAATTTCCTGCTCCGTAAGAATCAGTATAACCGGACATAATATATCCGTTATCCGATGTTTGCTGAACGCAGTATGAATACTCACCTCCAACTCCTCCATAAGTATTAGACCAGGTTTCATTTCCGCTGGAATCGGTTTTGATCAACCAGAAATCATTGTTTCCTGCTCCGATCGAATTTGTATAACCTCCAATTATATAACCGTCATCGACTGTCTGGTGTACAGAATAGCAGTTATCCTCACCTGAATATCCATAAGTCTGATTCCAATCCTCGATCCCGAATTCATCTGTTTTGATAAGCCAGATATCATTGCTGCCTGCTCCAAAAGAACCTGTAATACCTCCAATCAAATATCCGCCATCAGAAGTTTGGATAACACTCCTGCCAAAATCATTTTCCGTTCCACCAAAAGT
>DRTC01000344.1 GCA_011372345.1 Candidatus Cloacimonadota bacterium | reverse complement strand
TTCTTTTCCATATCGAGAGAGAACCAAATATCATATTTCTCGTCATTCATCAAATATTCTATGACAGGATCAAAAGCGGCTTTGTGATAGGCATAACCGATGCGGAATAAGAGTTTTATCTTTCTATTCAATTTTACTCCCTATTTATCCACACTTTCCGAAGCTTCCCCCAAGAAATTCTCTCAAATAAGATTCGGTAAGTTCTCACTCACAATAATCTCAACCAAGATTCGCGAAGTTTACACTCATAATCATCTCTTCTCATCCCATTCTCATCTAAACCTTCCGAATCCTCTGACATGAGAAAAATTGAGAGAAAGGCTTCGGAAGATAATCTCACCTTAAAGAGCCTTCCTTGAAACGGGAACAAATTTTTTCCAAAATCATTTCCGGTTCAATTAATTTCATACAATTATGATGATCCAGAGGACATTTTTTTCCACCATGACTTCCGCAGGGACGGCAATCAAGATCGTGTTCAAAAACAAAGTCATTTTCTCTGATAGGATAATAACCGATGTTTTTTACGGTTGGACCGAAAATCGCAAAAACATCTGTTTTCATTGCATTTGCCAGATGAAGAGCACCACTGTCATTACAAACGAGTAAATCACATTTTTCCAAGATTGCAGCAGATTCCAATATTGAAGTTTGTCCAGCCAGATTTATGGCATTTTTTTTTGGTAGAATTCTCTGACATAATTCCCTTTCTTCAGAACTGCCGGTCATAATAATAGAAAATCCTTTCTCCACTAACCTTTCTGCAAGGATTTTATAATAAGATTCAGACCAGCATTTTGTTTGCCAAACCGAGCCGGGAGCGATCGCAATTCTCTTTCTTCTTTGATTTACTTTCGAAAGAAATTTTCCTGCTTTCTCAATATCATTTTTGCTTGGGAAAAGTTCAGTTTGAATATCATATTTTCTATTAGAAAATGCTTTTAGTAGATCAAGGTTTTTTTCAATACGATGTTTCCCTTTATAAAAAGGAATCTTCTTAGTTAAGAATTTTGCTGCCAGCCACCTATCGAATCCAATCCTGATTTTTATCCCTGAAAAAAAAGCAAGTAGAGCAGTTGTTAAAGAGCTATGAGGTAAAAAGACAATCTCATAATTTCTTCTTTTAAGGTTGGAAATTGTTTGCAAGAAATGAGCAATTTTATTCTTCCTTTTATCAAAAACAAGGATTTTTTTTAAATAAGGATTATTCTGCAAAATACCTCTTGTTTGAGGAATAACAAGGACATCGACAGCAGCTTTTGGGAAAACCTGTTTTGTATATTTAATCAAAGGAGTTATTAATATTATATCGCCAATAAAGGCTGTATGAATGATCAAAATTCTCATTTTAGTAATTCATTATATAAGTTTAGATTCTTTTGAATAGTAATATTGATATCAAACTTTTTCACAAATTCCAGAGCATTTTTACCGAATCTTTTTCTCGATTCTTGATCTTGGATAAGAGCTAACATTGCTTTCGCGAGCTTATTATCATTTTGAGAAGGAACTAAAAAACCATTATGATTGTTTCTTACAATTTCAGGAATACCTCCAACATTACAGGCAATAACCGGAAGTCCAACGGAAAGAGCATCCAAAATAGAAGTACCTAATCCTTCCAATTTTGAAGCCAGCACAAAAACATCAAAATTTTTCAGGAATAATCCGACATTTTCCTGGAAACCTGCAAAAATGAACCTTTTCCCTAAATTCAGATCGCTTGCCATTTTTTTTATTTTGCTTTCATCGATTCCCGTACCCACTGCAATAAAAGTTAGATTTTCAATTTTTGAAAGAACAATCTTTGCGGTTTTTAAGAGATTTGGATAATCTTTATGCCCGACAATCGCAGCGACTGTTCCGACGATCAGATGGTTCGCGGGGATCTTCCACATTTCCCGGAATTCTTTTCCCGGTTCTATCTGATCGAATTTATGAATATCGATCCCGCTGTGAATGGTTACTAATTTATTCTGTTCTATCCCATCCTCGAGTAAGACTTTTCTGATACCGTTAGAAATGCAAACTATTCTGTTCATCCAATTATTATTATATTTGAACTTTTTTGAAAAAGCATTTCTTATATGAAAATCGACGCGACGAACGCTAATAAGAAAAAGTTCCCGATAGAATAATTTTGCCCAGATGCCGATCGCTAAAGCATGGGCAGAATGCAAATGCAAAATACGAAATTTTTTCCTGTAACAGATACGAGCGATCTTTAATCCGGCAATAATATCGGCTTCGTTGTGCATTTTGAGAGAGATATAAGGAATTTTTTTTCTTTTACAGAATTTAGAAAATTCCGATTGCGGCTGGCAGATCAAACAAGTATGGAATCCCTTCTTATGAAGATTCTCTAACAAATATGCCACTTGTTGTTGACCACCGCGCCAACCAAACTCAGTATCGATATGAAGAATTCCTATTTGTTTAATTTCCATAATTTTAGATATTTTAAATAAATTCCCCAGGAAGAATTAAGACAGAGAACAAAACCGTGAATACCGTCCAGAAATCCCAATTGAAGGAAATACATTTTAAGGAATTTTAAAAAACCGCGCATAAATGCTGACAAAGGAGTCGATCTTCGATTTTTTTCCAAAAGTGTTTGCGAACCTAATGTCGAATAATGCTCCATTTTTTTTAGATGAGATTCGATTGTGGGATATGTATAATGTAAAATAGGTTGATTTATTCTACCTTTGTCTCCTTGAACAACAACCGATTCATGAACAATTTTATCATTAAAATTTGCATAATTTTTATCGAAAAGACGAACCGGAAAATCCCGGTTCCATCCGCAATACTTAATCTTTTTTCCTAAATAATATGAAATTCTTTTGATGCTGTAAGCTTTGAATTCCGGGTTTTGCAAGATCTTGTCGATCTCCTCTCTCAATTCGGAAGTGATCTGTTCATCCGCATCTAAAGAGAGTATCCAATTGTTCTTTGCGAATGAGACAGCTTTTTTTTTCGTTAGCCCGAATCCAAACCATTCTGTTTGATAAACACGACATTGAAAATTTTGACAGATATTAACGGTTCTATCAATCGATCTGGAATCCAGGATAATTATTTCATCGGCAAAGCGAGCAGATTTCAAGCATCGTTCGATATTAGATTCTTCGTTTTTGGTGATGAGTACAACAGAAAGTTTATTCTTCATTTTTTGTATTTCTTAGTATTTCAAGAAGTTTTAAAGCTCTGTTT
>DRTC01000343.1 GCA_011372345.1 Candidatus Cloacimonadota bacterium | reverse complement strand
CCGAAAGTTCTTAATGGAGATGCCGGTTTTATTACGGGTAAGACTATCCTTTCTTCCGAATCGAAAGGTATAGATTTGAAGGGACCTGTTTCCGGTCGATCTCAAGATATAGAAAAATATGATGAGAAATCTCGGACTTTGGACATCACGGAATTTTCTGTGGAAATCGATAATGAATCCAATGAACTTACAGTAATAAATTGTCCAAACGGTCAAACACCAATCGATCAAAAACGAAGTGATAAGACCGGCAAATTATTAGTTCATTTTTCTCCTGAAATTTGTTCTGCTTGTCCGTTTCAGGAACGCTGTCCGGTCACGAAAGGTAAGAAAGTGAACACTTTAACTGTAAGTGAAGAGCAATATGCCGGAGCAAAGCGTCATCAGGAATATATGACAAATCCCGCATATCGTAAATCTTGTGCCATCAGGTCAGGTGCGGAAAGTTTGGTTAATGAAGTAGCGAATGGTCATGGTTGCCGCAAGTCGAGACACCGGAGTGAAAAACGCTCGCGTTTGCGGCTTTTCTTTGGTATCATCAGTTGTAATGTAAAACGCTTTATGCGTTATTGGGCAAGTAGTGCCCACAATCAGGTAGAATTAACACCGGTTAGCCCTTAATAGGGTTAATTTTTGTTTTTTTTATTTTTTTGGGCAGGATATCCCCTTAAATTTAGGTAAAAATGGGAAAAATAATTCAACGAGAAAATAAAATGAGATCAAGCAATAAAATTCTATGAATGATGGACTTTTTTGAAATTGGATTAATCAACAGACTCATATATAGCCTTTCAAAGTGTAAGATACTGTTTTTCTATTAGTTACGGAAAAAGTGCTTGACAGGATAAAGCGGTTTTTAAATTGAGGGCAAAAAATAAGGGAGAAATATATTATGACAAAAGCAGATTTAGTTAGATTAGTTTCTGCGGAAACAGGTATTATACGCAAAGATGTAGCTCTGGCAGTCGATGCTTTTTTAGAATCAATCAAAGATTCTATGAAAGATGGAAAACACATTGAAATTAGAGGATTCGGTACATTCAAATTAAAACTTCGCAAAGAAAGAATTGGTAGAAATCCCAAAACAGAAGAAAAAGTAACTGTTCCTAAAAGAGTAGTTCCAACTTTTAAATTTTCAAGAGCTTTCAAAGACGATGTAAATGAATCTAACAAAAGTATTCTCAAATAGAAAGTTGGAGGTTTAATGCCCTGCGGGAAAAAGAAAAAAAGATACAAGATCAGTAATCACAAACGAAAAAAAAGACTGCGTAAAAACAGGCATAAGAAGAAAAAATAATCAGAAGCTAAATTTTAGGATGAAAAACTAAAACCTGCTGTCAATAAAACAGCAGGTTTTTATATATCGTTTTCAGTTATAACTCTGATATTATGCTTTTCCAGAATTCGAGTACAAATTCCTTTACCGTCTGTTAATTTGCCGGAAAAAGTGCCATCATATATTTTCCCGGAACCACAGGAAGGTGAATTTGATTTGAAGATCGCTTTTTGACAACTCACCAGTTTTGCGATCTTCAAAGTTTCCAAAGCACCTCTTAAAAAGAATTCGGTAACATCCTCTCCATTTTCATTCAGTATTTTATCACCGATAATTTCTGCTGGAATGCGGGGAGTTGATAATCCGCCTAATTGTTCCGGGCAAACCGGAATGGCATTTCCTTCTTCAACTAATTTAATGATTTTCGGATGAAAATTATTTTCACCATCATATCTGCAATTTATTCCGGCTAAACAAGCGCTGACAATAATCATATCTTCATTCAGGAAATTTCTGTAACTCCAAGGTTACTGACTTTTGTTTTGATGATTTTTATGAAATTAGGATTTCCTGATAATTCTTTCTCCATTATTTGAGCGATTTTATTTATTTGATTCTCCATGCAAATCGCAAAAACCGAAGAACCTCCTCCGCTGATATTTACTCCAAAAGCACCGTAATCGAGAAGTTCATCTTTTATCCGATAGTAATTCGGGATAGCAGCACTCCTGACCGGTTCAGCAACATAATCCATATTGATAGCTTTACCAAATTCTTCGATATTTCTGGTGTAAATGGAATTAATTACAGCAGAACAATGAGCTATTTGCTCCTTTAGTTTGGATTCTCCAATATCGTATGAAATGAATCCTCTCGTTGTTCGCTGGCTTTTTCTAATAACCGCAAGCACGACCGGAAACTCCGGTATATTCAGTTTCAGAACATTGATCGGATCATAACTTTTGACCAGAATAAAGCCACCTAAGAGAGCAGCTGCGACATTATCAGCGTGCGGAAAACCTCCGGAGGCAACTTCACCAAAACGAGCAATATCTATCATCTCATTATTGGAAATGTCTAGATCCAGGATTTTATTCAAACCAGAAACGCAGGCTGAAGCAGACGCTCCTGTCGTTCCCAAACCGCATCCGGAAGGCATTTTTTTGATGATTTGAAGATCTATTCCCTGCCTGATCTTTTTTCTTTTAAGAAGTTCCTGAATGGCAATTCCGGCTGTGTTATCGTTTGGATTTAAGGGAATATCCTGCTTTTCACCAGATAACTTAATTTTAATTTTTCCTGAATCATTAAGTTTGAGTTTTATCTCATCATAAGGTTCTTCCAAAGCTATAGCAAAGATATCATAACCAGGACCAACATTAGCAGTTGTTGCTGGGGCTCTAAGATGGATTTCTCTCAAATTAATCCTCTCTTTTTCATTATAAATCTTAATTTTTCCGTCTTCGCTTCACTAAGTTCAGTAAGTGGTAATCTCAAACTTCCGGCAGGAAGATTCATCAAATTCAAGGCTTTTTTGGCAGCCATCGGATTTGTTTCAAAACGAATCGCTTCAAATAAGTCATAATAATCGAGATGTAATTTCTTTGCTTTTTCCAGTTCTCCATTGAAAGCAAACTCAAGCATATCCTTCATAACTTTTGGAACAACATTTCCGGAAACTGTAAAAGAACCACTTCCTCCAAAACAAACAAGTGGATAAGCTGTCGTATCTTTTCCGGTAAAAACATCAAAATCCTCATCTTTAGTAAGATAGATAACTTTTGCCAGATGATCGAGTTTCTTGTTCCCGTCTTTTATCCCGGCAATATTCGGATGTTGAGCAAGTTTCGCTGTTGTTTCCGGTGACATGTTAATACCGGTTCTTCCTTCCGCATTATGCATCACGATCGGAATTTCCGAAGCATCTGCGAGCTGCTCATAAAACTTGATCACTCCATCCGGTTTGGGAAGAACGAAAAAGGGAGAATAAGCACAAATATAGTCTGCTCCCAGATCGTTAAATCGCTTGGTTCTCTCGATCGCTTTCCACAAACTCATCACGCAAAGATCGGGAACGATCAAGGCTTTTCCTTTTGCTTCTTTGACGATTATTTCTAATACTCGATTAACTTCCTCATCTGTTAAAAGAGTGTTTTCTCCTGTTACTCCCAGAGGAGCGATTCCGTTAATTCCTGCTTCTAATTGTTTTTGAACCAGGATTTTCAAGCCTGCTTCATCCAAAGACAAATCTTTTTTGAATGGCGTTATTAGTAATGTATATGCACCTTTTTGCATTTTGTTTCTCCTTTTTTCTATTTAAAGCCCAAATTTATTCAAAGTTTCTTCCGTCGGTTCACCCATTTCATTCCATTCGCGAATTTCATAAACTTTTTGGATCAAACTTTTGAAAAATTCTTTATCCAAAACTTTTCCTTTCATAAATCCGGAAGGAGCGATTTCTTTGAAGAATCTTTCCGGTAGGACATCATCTGTAAATTTTCGTCCGTTTCGTAAATTATATCTGCGAGCGAGATGTGTGATCTTTCTGCCGACTTCTTTCAGAGATTCTTCTGTAAAATTCAAGCCGGCTGCAGCATTCAAAAGCGGTGCCATTCTATCCAAACCGAGTGGAACAAAATCACAGATCACCAGACTATTGCGAGTATTGATCTCATCCTGACCATCGACAACAGTCTGGGGAATATCCTCGATCTTGAAATCCGGTCCCATTTCTGCTTCCGTGCACCAGAGTCTCGTATGACTTGCAAAATCAGAAACCGAAACCGAAACTCCCATGGTCAAACAACCGAGTGGATTAACTCCAGAAATCTCCATTCCGAAAATGTTGATAGCAAATTCTTCACTTCCTTTCCCAATTTTTTGAGATGCAATTCTGCTTCCATCAGCAAAGACAGCTCCTACTCCTTCTCTTTTTACCATTAATTTGAGAAATTCCTGTTGAGCTTTGGAATTTCCCCATTTCAAATCCAATCCGTTCCAATCATCAAGCAGACCTTTTTCAAAACATTCCATGGCAAAGGAGCAGGTAACTCCTGCACTGATCGTATCGAAACCGAGGTCATTGCAGATTTCATTCGAGATCGTTATTTCTTTTATGTCGGAAATTTCACAACCGGAGCCGAGAAAAGCAGTTGTTTCGTATTCCGGTCCTTCGATTTCGTGTCCGTCCCATCTTGCCCATTTGGAACAGCGAATTGCACAATTGAAACAGCTGGTATCTTCCCAGTTCAATACTTTCCTGGCAGTTTCGGAAGTGATTCCTTCGAACTCGTCGTATGTGCATTTCTGGAAGTTTTTTGTTGGAAGATATTCATTTTCCTGTCCGCTGCGCACGCATTTCATGGTCCCTTTTACTCGTCTGAATTTTATCCCGTCATTATCGAGAATATCCTTTGTGAACTTGGAATTGATCTGTTTGAATTTTTCTTCATCAAAATATTTGATAGGAACATCTCCATCCACAACGATTGCTTTTAATTTCTTTGAACCCATTACAGCTCCAAGTCCTCCTCTTCCGAATTGACGATGTTTATCAATGCCAATGCAGGCGATTTTGGAAAGATTTTCTCCGGCTGGTCCGATGGCAGCGACTCTCGGATCTTTCCCCGGATGAAGTTCCATTAATTTATCATTAGTATGGAAGATTCCTTTTCCCCAAAATTCGGAACCATCTTTGATCTCGATTTTATCTTCAAAAATATATAGATAAACCGGTTTTTCAGACTTCCCGGTAACGATCAAATAATCATAGCCTGCTCGTTTCAAAGCTGGACCAAAATTCCCGCCGCAATGACAATCGTGAATTGAACCAGTTAAAGGAGATTTGCTCACTAAAGTTGATCTGGCACTGGTTTGTATTTTTGTTCCGGTGAAAGGACCGTTGACAAAGATCAACGGATTTTCCGATGAGAAAGGTTCGGGCTTGGGAGCTAATTTTTCTAATAATGCAAAACCGAGTCCTTTTCCTCCGATATATTTTTCTAATAAAGACTTATCCGTTTTTCCGGTTTTATATTTTCCGGTTGATAAATCGATTTGCAGCCATTTTCCTGTGTATGACATTTATTTTTCCTCCAAAATTATTTTCTAACTCACCCTCGTTCCCTCTCTTGAAAAGAGAGGGATGATTCAATTTCCCTTTTTAGGGGAGAATTAAAGAGGATTCAAGAAAAGGGATTATCAGATGAGTTGAATAACCTGCTTAAAGCCTTTCCAAAACAACCATTTTGAGATCCTTCGTGAGAAAAGCAGGAAGAAAATTCAGAATGGCAAATTATATTTTTCGGTATTCTTCAGTGCTTTTCAGTGTTTAATTACCCTCGATGAATACTCAAAATATCAGTTAAAATTGAAAAACCGGTTTCGATTCTACCAGCTCCGGGACCAACGATCGTTACATCTCCCAAAAGGTCTGTTGTAAATGTCAGGGCGTTTGTTGCTCCCATCACACCTGCCAGGGGATGTGAAAGATCGACCATTTCCGGTGCAACAGATCCAATCACTTTTCCATCCTTCTTCTCAACAGAACCGATCAATTTCCAACGAGTATTATTATCTTTTGCTTTTTGGATGTCATCGGAAGTTATTTTTGTGATTCCTTCACAGGAAACATCGGAAATATCCAGTTCTGCCCCCATCACGATATTTGCCAGGATCGTTACTTTTCCGCGGGCATCATGACCTTCAACATCTCCAGTTGGATCTGCTTCCGCATAACCAAGTTCCTGGGCAACTTTCAGAACTTCGTCATAATCCATACCTTTTTCCATCTCGGAGAGCATATAATTTGTAGTTCCGTTCAGAATACCGCGAATTTTGGAAATTTCACAACCTGCAAGCGGTCCGTCCGTTAAGTTAATAACCGGAGTTCCGGCACAGACAGTTCCTTCGATCAGAAATTTTACACCATTTGCATCTGCAATTTTTTTCATTTCAGGATATTTCAATGCTGCTGGTCCTTTATTGCTGGTTACGACATTTTTCCCTGATTCAAGGGCAACACGGCAATGCTCTATTGCAGGTCCGCCTGTATTCAAATCTGTAAAAGTAAGTTCGCAAAGAACATCAGCATTACAATTTTTGATGAGTTCAAGATTATCCCAATCGACCACATCATTACTGAATTTTTTCTTTGCTTTTACTTCTTCCAGCATAGAAGGAATGTCCAATCCATCAGGATTATAAACATTTCCATAAGCAAAGTCGGCAACTGCTACGATCTCAAAATCGAAATCGTATTTTTCCTTTAGATAATTTTTCTTTTCTAACAGGATCTCACATATTCCCTGTCCAACTGTTCCAAAACCTAATAAGGCTAATTTCATTTAATTTTCTCCTTTTTTACCACGAAGTCACTAATGCACAAAGAATCACAAATCCTATGCAACTTGATGACTTTATGTGTTTATTTTACTTTTTTTTTACTCATTCCCAAATTTCATTAGGGAATGCAATTGTTTGAAAAGTTTTACTTTAATCTATTCTTTTTTGGAAAAAAATCGAAATGGAATTTCTAATCCAGTTATGTTCCCAAATGAAATTTGGGAACAAGTATGAACAAGCAGTTTTCATCCCATTCAAAGATCGAATTTTTTATAATGTTCAATCCTTATCCTTTCTTATCGGTCCGATCCGTTAATCCGTGAGCTATTTTTTATAATTTGCTTTTAATGCACTTTGATAGTCGCTTCACTGCTTCTGCGAGTTGTTCTTTGGAAGCGAATGAAAAATTTATCCTCATGTGATTTTTCGCGGGATTTTCACCATAAAAAGTGTTTCCGGGAACAAACGCAACCTTAAATTTCATTGCTTCATAAAATAGCTCGTAAGTATCTATGTGTTCGGGAACAGTAACCCAGAGGAAAAGTCCGCCTTCCGGTTTTGTCCATGAAACTCCCATTTCGGAAGGAAAATATTTCTTCATGGTCTGTAGGAATACATTCAACTTTTCACGATAGTAATTTTTACATTTTTCAATATGAGATTCAAAATCCATTTCTGTAAGGAAAGCTGTGCACATATCCTGGTTGTATTTCGGTGTATTGAGGACATTTCCTTCTTTGATAT
Source organism: Candidatus Cloacimonadota bacterium (assembly GCA_011372345.1). NCBI lineage: Bacteria > Pseudomonadati > Candidatus Cloacimonadota > Candidatus Cloacimonadota bacterium. The sequence continues at coordinate 13,412 of DRTC01000343.1, read as the reverse complement.
TTGTCATTCTATCTATTACATCTTTGGGTCCGATATTAAAACCAACCCGAATTCCGGGACAGAACAATTTGGAAAATGTGTAAAGACCAATTACATGACCACCTTCTCTTTTTTGGTCTAATCCGTAAATCGACGGAATCGTTTCTCCACGATAACGCAAATCCCTGTATGGACTATCTTCAATGATCGGGATGTCAAATTCGTAACTTAAATCCAAGAGCGCTTCTCTTTTTTTTAGACTCATTGTTATGCCGGATGGATTCTGGAAATCGGGAATAACATACATAAATTTCGGTTTTTTATTCTTCAATTCCTCGAGTTTCTTTTTATAGGATTTGACATCCGGACCGTCTTCTTCGATGTCTATCCCGATAAATTCCGGTCTCTGCAATTGGAAGGCAACAATTGCACCGGCAAAGGTCGGTCTGTCAATCATTACAATATCACCAGGATTAATAAAAAGTCTTCCCAGAATATCCAATCCGTGCTGTCCGGAAGAAGTGATAACAATATTTTCTTCCGAAACATTAATATTATCTCTTTTTAGAAATTTGATAATTGCTTTTATCAGGTCGCTTTCACCTTTGATGTTCGTATATTGCATAATTGTTTCAATATTTTCCATAAGACGATTTTGCGAAGCTGTCCGCATCCCATTTTTAAGAAACATTTCAGGTGAAGGCAGTCCACCTGCCAGAGAGATTATTTCCGGATCACTTAAAAGAGCGAAAAGCTTACCTATTGAATATCCGCCATAATCTTTTAAATTATCAGAAAATCTTGATTGCCAGTTTTTGATCATTGATTCATCTCCTTTTTTTAGATTTTATACATTTACGAGTTGATTATGGCACGCATAAAAACAACTCAAAGTTTGATTATCAGTGGAATTTATCACTTTTTTTATTATTAATGGCACGAAAAATGGCATGCATATGGCACGAACAGAGTCGATTACTTTTTGAGAATATAATAAACTGATTTTCCGTCTCCAATTCTTATTAAAAATCCTTTATCGATCAAATCGTTTAAGTCTCTGATTGAAGTTCGAGTAGATGTTTCGTTAATTTTTTGATAAATTTTAGTTGATATTCGTCCTTCTTTTTTTAGATATCCGACTGTTTTCTTTTGCCTTTCATTCAAGTTCCTTATATCAGGTAGTTCTATCCTTTTATTAAACTGCAGGATAAAACCGGAATCGTCAGTTGAGATCAAAGGATCAGGTAATTCCTGCTCTTTGAAGGCATTTTTGATGCGTTCGAATCCGGAACCGTATTCTTCCACAAAACCTGCCAGGTAGAAAACATTCATGATCAAAGGATTTCTGGCAATGGAAGGATGAATCCCATGCAGTTTCTCGACGGTCAATTCTTCCGGTAGAATCCCGGGATTGTAAAACCAGATGAAATTATCGAAGACCTTGATCTGAATTTGAATATTGGATTTGAAATAATCCCGGTGAATGATTGCATTAAACAATGCTTCCCTGATCGCAGGCAACGGGTAATCCCAGATTTCTTTTCTTTGGAACGAATCCTTGATTTCATATCTTACATTGATGAATTGCTTGATCGTATTTTCAGATTCTTCTGCAATTTTAAATAGATTTCCCCCAATCTTTCTATCACTGATAATGGATGCTTGGTCTTTAAAACGACCGATCCGAACAACCACATTGACGAAATGTTTTTGGGGATTTTTCCCGAACAAAATAATTGCCGCATTTGTGATCTTATCGGAATCGCTTAATTTCAATTTTTCGAGAATGTCTTTAGGATTTTCCCATTCGCTGGCGGAACTCAACCTGCCGTTATTGATCGCTAATCGCACAAATTTCCTGATCGTTTCTTCATCAATTTCATCATATGAATAGTCTTCAGTGTAACTGTCCCAATTCGAACCTTTAATGAAGAATTCCCGCAATTCATCATCTTTCATCAACCTGGTAGTACTTGCAATCCGGATGTAATATTTTCCTTGAAATGAGATTGGCTGATTGGATTTCCTGACATTGATCTTCAGAATTGTTTTATCATCAATATCTGACATTCTCATTTCAGGATGAATTCCTAACAATTTAATGACTCGATTTGTGAAATCCTCGAATTCCAGGTTCGTGATGCTAATACCTTTGATTTCCTCCCTTTTTGATATTCCAACAATTATTTCTCCACCTTTTGTATTAGCAAAAGCAGAAATTGTTTTAAAGATTCCTTCGTTGAGTTTTTCTTTATATTCACATGTTTGGGATTCTGGTTTCATGTATCTAAATCAGCAATATATTAACTCTTAACAGTTTTATGCAATTCTTTTAAGAACAAATAATCTGCTTGATCTTTATGACGCAAGGTTTCCTTCTTCATCTAATTTTCTGATTCAACCAATTAAACCGATTCAATTAATACGAACTCCCGCCAAAAACTGCTTTGATCCCTTTTTTCATCATATTTCTTCCATCTCTTGAAGCCTGCATAGCTTTATAAAAAATTACATCACCGATCTTTTCTGCATTTGCATTTCGTTCATCTTCAGGAAGGAAATATGCTTCCATCGTATCCATTTCGCGAGCAGTTCCATCGCTTTCATATTTATAGGTCATATCTGTTCCGCTTTCGAGAACTTTATACATATTTTCAGTCCAATTAAAACCGGCAATTCCCAGATCAGGATTGATATAAATATGAGCAGCCAGACTGACACCTTTGATCCCGCTTTCCTTCAGTTCTTTTGCACATTGAATGAAGTTTTCAGGACTCACTCCATTACCGATATTTATCTCATATAAGGAAGAAGTCATATCATCACGAATGTATTCTTTCATTATATTGAGGAGCATTCGGAATTGCATCAGGTTTTGAGTTGCGAGCAGCATCGAAATCTTAATATGAAGATTTGGAATATCACGACCATAATAACAAACTGCAACAATCGTGCTCCAGCTTGGATTCAGGAAGAAATCTGCTCCATTTGCCAGAGCCGTTCTGGTAATTCCATCTAAATAGACAAGATGATTATCATTTGCACACTCGATCCCTCCGAAATTTCCAAAAAAAGTTCCCTGGTTTTTCAAGATAAGGTTGGATAAACCATTTCCGGCATCTGCTCTCTCAAATTTTTTTCCTGTGATTTTTTCCAATTCTACGAATCGTTTTTCAGGTTGAGGAGTGCCGATCAGGTTCGTGCTGCAGAATTTTGAACCTTTCATGATGTTTTCTGCCATGGTCAGAGTTGCCATCAAATCACCATTATAAACATAATTGTCAGTAAGAGCCACAACTGATATGAATTCAGACGGGACATAACAAGGTTCATTAGTATTTGCACTTTCTGCAATTCTTTTCATGGCATGATGAGTTACTTTTGCTCCCTGCCAACCGGAAACTTGAGCTGTAGCAACACCAAACTTATCGTTAAATTTGATGTTATTTTCCTTTTCATAATCTCCGACTTTAGCAAATTTTTTAACCAATTCTTCTGCTTCCTCGATCATTTTTCCATAACCTTTGTTGGCGAGAATTTTTTTTCTGGTTTCAAAATCTCTCATCTCTTTGATCGTCTTGACGATGTGTTCTGCACCGCCGTGAAATTCTTTCAAAGCATCGATTGCTTTCAGATCTGCATCTGATAATAATTTGAAATGCATTGTTCCTCCTATTTTATAAATTTGCCAAATTTCAAAAATTTGGCAAGTTTTCACTACAATTTCTCCTGCAACTCAAACAATTTCTGAATCGCCTGCATGGGAGTCAAGTTCTCTATGTCGAGTTTTTTAATTTCCTCTAAAATCTCGTTTTTCTTTTCTGCTTTATCGATGATGGCATCGAAAATATCGAGCTGCCCGGATTCTCGAAATAGCTGCTTTTTTGCCTTAGCAGTTAAGCCTTGAGGACTTAATTCATGTTCTTCGAGATTGGATAAAATCTCTTTTGCCCGTTTGATCACTTTTTTAGGAATTCCAGCAAGTCTTGCCACTTGAATTCCATAGCTCTGGTCAGCACTTCCCCGTTCGATCTTCCTGATAAAGATGATCTTGTCATTCCATTCTTTCACGGCAATATTAAAATTCTTAACTCCAGGCAGGATATTTTCCAGTTCTGTCAGTTCGTGATAATGAGTAGCAAACAAAGTTTTCGCAGAAATTTTCGGATTATTATGAATATGCTCGACAATAGACCAGGCGAGACTCAATCCATCAAAAGTGCTTGTTCCTCTCCCAATTTCGTCGAGAAGTATAAGAGATTTTGGTGTTGCTGTATTTAGAATATTGGCAGTTTCGATCATTTCCACGAGGAAAGTGCTTTGTCCCATTGCCAGATTATCGGATGCTCCAACTCGTGTAAAAATTTTATCGAAGATGGGAAGATCAGCAGATTCGGCTGGCACGAAACTTCCCATTTGAGCCATAATCGCGATCAAACCAATCTGCCGCAGATAAGTCGATTTTCCTGCCATATTCGGTCCGGTGATTAAAGCAATCTTGTTTTCTTTGTCATCAAGGTCAACATTATTGGGAATGAATTCTTCATTTTCCAATAATTTCTCAATAACCGGATGCCGACATTCTCTTATCTTTACAATTCCTTCCTCGTTAAAAGAAGGTTTCTTATAATTATTCTGATAGGCAATAAAAGCCAGATTGGAAAGCACATCGAGATTAGCGACAACATCCACAAAATGCTGCATCAATTCTACTTTTTGGAAAAGTTGTTCCCTGATTTTCTGGAAAAGTTCATACTCCAGATTTTTTATCCGTTCTTCCGCTCCCAGAACTTTTGATTCGTATTCCTTCAGTTGAGGGCTGATGAAACGCTCTGAATTGACCAGTGTTTGTTTTGGAATATAATATTCAGGTACTTTATTTTTATGAGAATTTGTAACCTCAATATAATATCCAAATACGCGATTATAATTGACTTTCAGGTTTGGAATACCGGTTTTTTTGCGTTCGTATTGCTCAAGTTTTGCGATCCAGCCTTTTCCGCTTTTACTGATCTCTCTTAATTCATCGAGATATTCATTATAACCGTCTTTGATGATATTTCCATCGGTAATCAGGAGAGGAGGATTTTCAATAATGGAATTTTCAATTGTCTGAATTATTTTGGAGTAATCTCCGATTTTTTCCTGCCAGAATCTGATGAAATCATTATCGAATTCATTCAGGATTTCTAATAATAAAGGTGCAACCGACAGGTAATTTTTCAAAGCGATCAGATCGCGGGGATTGACTCGCAGAGTTCCAACCTTACTGATCAACCTGCTCAAATCACCAATTGTATCGAGAAGTGTTCGCAAGTCATTCGTGTATGGAATATTATCTTTAAAAGATTCGACAGCAGATAACCGATCTTCGATCTTTTGTTTATCGATCAATGGATTCAGCATCCAATCTGTCAGTTTTCTTGCTCCCATCGGAGTTTGAGTTTTGTCCAAGATCGAGATCAGAGTACCGAAACGAGTCTGGAAACGCATGGATTTTGTCAATTCCAGGTTGCGACGGGAAACTTCATCGAGTTGCAGAAAATCTTCCAGAAAATAATAACGAAGTTGATAAATGTGTTTCAGATTTTCATTTTTTAAAGAGCGAATATACGCAAGAGCAACTCCGGCAGCGGTGATTCCGAGAGGTTTATTAGTTGCTCCAAAACCTTCCAAAGTTGAGACATTAAAGTGATTTTTCAAGAGCCGTTCTGCTTCTTCACGGTCAAAATACCAACTTTCAAAAATAGTGAAGGTCGGTTCAAGTTCGAGATTCAGGTTTTTCAGTTCTGTTTCAATTTTCTCGTTCTCCACGATAATTTCCGAAGGTTTCAATCTCATAATTTCATTTTTGAGTTGTTCTTCATTAATTTCAGTAAAGAGGAAATCAGCGGTAGAAACATCGATCACGGAAAATCCGATTTTTTTATCTTTCTCGGTTTTGCAAATTGCTGCCAGGAAATTATTCTCGATCTTATCGATAAATTTCCCATCGATGATCGAACCCGGAGTGATGATATCGACCACATCTCTTTTGACCAGACCTTTTGCCAGTTTAGGATCTTCGATCTGTTCGCAGATAACTATTTTCAATCCGCTTTTTACTAATTTATCGAGATAATTATCAAGAGCGTGATAGGGAAATCCAGCTAGTGGAACCGGATTTTTCGCGTTTTTATCGCGAGTTGTAAGAGTAATTCCCAGAATTTTAGACGCAGTTCTGGCATCATCAAAAAAAGTTTCATAAAAATCACCCATCCGGAACAGCAGCAACTTGTCAGGATGCTGGTTCTTGATATCCATGAACTGTTTTAACATGGGTGTGAGTTTTGGTTTATCTGACATTTCTGCTGCTCACGGATTTGCACGGATTGAACGGAATTGATTGCTGCAAAAAGGCACAAAAGAGACAGAAAGAAATAGATATGTTCTTCTCATTTCCAAATTGTATTTGGGAATGCTGGTATTTGAAAAGTTTCATTTTGGTCCTTTTAGATATTGATAGAAAACTTTCGAAATATAATTTCTTTTACAAATGTGTTCCCAAATACAATTTGGGAACAAGTTGAGGATTTAATCACCACTCTTAAAAGTTTGTTTCTAATATCATTTTATCTCTTTATTTCAAAAGAGGTTATATTGTTTTCTGTCAGCATTTTCTTCGCCGTCTGCAATTCTTTCTTACCAGCAAACGGTCCGGCAGCAACAATATATAAAGTTTTTCCATTTTTTACTTTAGAAAAAATTTTTGCAGGTAATCCAAGTTCATTTATCGTTACCGAATGATTTCTGGCATTTTTTTCCAAGCTGAATGCTCCTGCCTGTAAATATGTCTTTAATTCAATGGAATTGGTTTCAGTGTTCTTTTCCTGCTTTACTTTGGAATTGATTGGTTCAATATTTTTCAAATCAATTTCGATCTTATTTTTTCTGGTGAGATTATTGATCTTGTCTTCTGCCAGATAACTGTATTGATCGTAAGGGAAATCCATCTTCAATTTTTTATATGAACGCAATGCATTTTCGTATTGACCCATTTGTTCATAACAAAAACCAAGTTTGTAGTGTAAAAGCGGGATGTGATTTTTAATATATTTGGAAGTTCTTAGGGATTCGAGAGTATTCAAAGCACGCTGGAAGATTTTATCATTCAGATAGGCTTCTGCAATTATAAAATATGCTTCTTCAATCATATTGAAATCATCCGATCCGAAGATAAAATTCTGGGCAGCGATAATTGCATTATCATTCTCATTATTTTTCAGGTATGCTTTTGCCATCCAGAATTCCTTATCCACGATTTCCGAATGATGGATCCTCTTCAGAAAAGACAGAGCATTTTCGTAATTCCTCTCTAATAATTCGACTTTTGCCAGTTCCAACAATGAAAGTTGCCCATAAAAATGATCGGTGTAATTTTCCGCCAGATATTCGAATGTGTTCATAAAATCTTTTTCCTTGATTTTTGATTTTGCCTGTAAGAAAATCTCTTCCGGATTTTCATCAGCAAAAAGAGAGAAACCGATAAAAAATAATAGTAGAAATAAATAAGTTTTCATAATTTTGTATCACTACTGTCACGATGGAAAATTTCAGTATCACCACCGTCCCGGTGGTCTTCTTTTTTCTGTTCTGCAGGAAAATCATTTTTATCCATATTTCCCATCGGGACGATGGGGTTACAGATTCTTTTCCTAACAATTCCATGATCTAAACCTTCAAGGTTTTTGAAACCTTGAAGGTTTTTGAAAAGGTTTTTGAAACCTTGAAGGTTTATCTTTGCAACTGTATTGGGCTTGGAAGAATCTATTGGTTCGTTTTCTTCATTATAAATACTTTTTACCAAGATACTTATATCGCTTTTCCTATCCGGAAAGATGATCTCGATCTCTTCTCCTACACTGAATTTTGCTTTGCAATTGATTTCCAAAAAAGAGTCCGTAACATCGGCAATCTCACCGATGAACTGGTAATTTCTAATGTAGGAAGATGAATCGTAATTTTGGGTATAGGAAGAATCAAATTGATCAAAAAAGGCTTCCGAATAGATTCGATGGCTGACTTTATCAAGTTCTGCATTCAAATCATTTGATGGAATTTGTCCTTCCTCGATCAAATCCAATGCTTCCCGATAAATTCTGGTCAGATTCGCAACATAATACATACTTTTCATCCGACCTTCGATCTTGATGCTGTCAATTCCTGCGTCTTTGATCTCTTCTAACCTATCGAATAAACACAGATCTTTGGAATTCAGGATGTAAGTTCCATGTTCATCTTCTTCGATCGGGAAAAACTGTCCGGGTCTTGTTTCTTCAGTAAGAGCATATTTCCAGCGGCAAGGTTGAGTACAATTTCCTCTATTTGCACTACGATCATTCAAGTATGAACTCAATAAACAGCGTCCCGAATAAGACATACACATCGCTCCGTGCACGAACATCTCCAGTTCTATTTCAGGAACTCTCTGCTTGATTTCTTTAATTTCCGTGATAGATAATTCCCTGGCTGAAATGATGCGTTTTGCACCTTGTTTGAGCCAGAATTCAGCAGTTTTCCAGGAGGTTACATTTGCTTGTGTACTGACATGAATCGGAATTTGAGGAGCATTTTCCTTAGCTAAAGCAAAAATTCCCGGATCGGAGATGATCACAGCATCGATCTTAATTTGTTCCAAAAAAAGTAAAAAATTTTTTATCTTTTTCAGATCGGAATTTTGGGCAAAGATATTAACAGTTACGAATATTTTTTTATTTTGGGAATGGCAGAATTTGACTGCTTCTTCTAATTCTTCATCAGATAGATTTGTGCTTTTTGCTCTTAATCCGAAATCTTTCCCGCTGCAATAAACAGCATCAGCTCCAAAATAAATTGCATATTGTAATTTTTGCAGACTTCCGGCAGGAGATAGTAATTCCATTTATTTACTCGAAAGATAAAAATAAATTCCTTCTAACTCCCCTTCATAAAGGGAGATATAAGAGGGATTTTCAATCTTACTAAATATTTTACTAAAACCTATTTACTCATTATTTGCAGGAGTTCCAGATTGTTTTTTGTTTTCAGCATTTTTGATCTAAGCAGTTCAATTCCCTGAATAGGGCTCATTCCTTTGAGGAATTTTCGTAAGATGAACATTCGATTTGCTTCTTCTTCTGTCAAAAGTAGTTCTTCCCTTCGTGTTCCGGATTTTACCAGATCGATCGCCGGATATAATCTTAAATCACTAATTGATCGATCTAAAACCAATTCCATATTTCCTGTTCCTTTAAATTCTTCAAAAATGACCTGATCCATTCGGCTTCCGGTATCGACAAGAGCTGTGGCAATAATTGTCAAACTTCCCTGTTCGAGCGTATTTCGAGCTGAACCGAAGAATTTTTTCGGACGATGGATAGAACTGGAATCCAGACCTCCGGAGAGAACTTTTCCGCTGGAAGGAGTGACCATATTATATGCTCTTGCTAATCTTGTAATACTATCGAGCATAATAACAACATCATGTCCCAGTTCGACCATGCGTTTGGCTTTGGCTAAAGCCATTTCTGCAACCTGAATATGGTTTCTGGGAGTTTCATCAAAAGTAGAACTGATCACTTCAGAATTTTCAGGGATCAGGATGTTTCTCATTTCTGTTACTTCTTCAGGTCGTTCATCAACGAGGAGAACAATGACATAAACTTCTTTATGGTTTGTCAAAACGGAATTCGCTATTTCCTGCATGATAACCGTCTTTCCTGTTCTCGGAGCTGCCACGATTATCCCTCTCTGTCCTTTTCCAATGGGAGTAAAAAGATTTATGATCCTGGTGGTGACATTTGTCGGTTTGGTTTCCAGATCCAGTTTTTCCTGCGGATAATAAGGTGTTAGTTTATCAAAGTACTTTGCTTCTCTGGCTAATTGCGGAGATTCCTTATTAATAGAATCGACTCTGATCAAAGCAAAGTATTTTTCTTCTTCTTTGGGTGCACGTACGGGACCGCAAACAACATGTCCTTTTTTCAGACCGAATTTTTTAATCTGGGAACTGGAGACATAAATATCGTTTCTACCATGCGTATAATTGTGATGTTTAAATCGTAAGAAACCATAACCATCGTCTGTTATCTCCAATACACCTTTGGCAAAAGCCAGACCTTCCTGCATTGCCTGCATTTCAAAGATCTTGTGGATCAATTCGTTTTTCTTCAGACCTTTATAATCCTCGATATCAAGCTCTTTTGCCATTTTTGTAAGTTGAGTTATAGTCAAATCAAAAAGACTGATTTCTTCTGTATTTTCTTCCATAATTGCTCCTTTTAAATTGTTATCCTTTCAATTGATCTTAAATGAAAGCAAAAGCAAAATCTTTTTTTATGATGCTGGTGTCAAGCAATTTATCTCGGGAATATTTTACTATAAAAAAGCACAAAAGGAATTACAAATCACTCAAATCAAATTCGTTTTTTCAACCAAAATAGAAATAAAAAAAACTCTGTCCGTCTATCGCCGTGATTCAAAAAAGAGTTAGAGGCAAAGAATCATAAGAGAATCTTGAGATAAAAATTAAACACAATAATGAAAAAAAGACTTTACAGGAAAATAAGTAAATAAGAATTTGCTTATATAGTTAAGGAGATGAGATGAATCGGTTTGAATTTATCGAGCACATGGCAGAAGTTTTTAAAGCTTTAAGCGATCCTAATCGTTTAATTATTATCAAATTGTTAGTCTCTACCGGGGATAAAGATCTTTGTGTAGCGGATTTGGCAAAAGCACTCGGTATTTCGCAACCTGCAGTTTCACAACATTTAAAAATATTGAAAAATGTGAAGGTTCTGGAATCTCAAAAAATTGGTTTTCATGTATATTATAAAGTAAACCTGGAAATTATGAATTCTCTAACCGAAAAAGTTGATAAATTACTTAATATGGCTCACGAAGAATGTCCGGAAAATGAAGTTTATTAATCAGGAGAAAAAAATATGAAGAAGAAGAACACGATTTTAACAATATCGTTAATGATTAGCATCTGCAACCTGTTCTCGATTTCTCAAACAGGAAATATCGCCGGTAGAACAACAGATGAACTAACCCAGAAACCAATCGAGAATGTTTCTATCTCGATAGATGGTGAAGTAAAAGGAGTTTGTGATAAAGAAGGAAAATATATCATCAAAAATATTCCTGTTGGATCACATCAGATCGATTATGCTCGGATTGGATACGAAACCCGTACTAAATTAAATTTTGTCGTTAAAGCAAATCAAACCGTTGTTTCCAATATCGAGATGAAAGTTCAGACTATTGTGATCGAAGGTATCTCGGTGACGGAAGAAGTATATTTCAGGGAAACATCCTCTGCTCCGGTCAGTTCCAAAACTCTAGATATCGAAGAGATCCGTTCCCAACCGTCCGGAGTTTACGATATTCAAAGATCGATCCAGGCGATCCCTGCCATTGTTTCCGGTTCGGATGCGGAAAACGAGATCATTGTGCGCGGAGGCAATTACGGTGAGAATCTTTTTATCCTGGACAATATCGAGATGCAGAATCCCAATCATTTTGCGTTTCCCGGTACCGGCGGAGGACCGATCAGTATTCTCACACCGGAGTTTGTAAAGGAAATAGATTTTTATGCAGGAGCATTTCCTGCCCGTTATGGAGATCGGGCATCTTCGGTTCTGGATATAACAACGAGAGATGGGAACGAAAACCGGTTTGAAGCAAAACTTGATGTGGGTATGGCTGGTTATGGTGGAAATTTTGAAGGACCTTTATTCTTCAAGAAAGGAAATTTCATTGTTTCATATCATCGCAGTTTTATGAGTCTGCTCAGTGAGAGTATTGGACTGACTGCAGTTCCCAATTATCATTCCATTTTTGCGAAACAGGTATATAATTTTTCTCCTTTTACGAAATTAACTATAAACCAGATTTGGGGAAATGACTGGATCGATATTCTCCATGAAGAAGGAACCTCCGGTTATTCTGCCGATGCCGGAGAAACCGATATTTATGCTCGATCAGGTCAATATACGCTCGGAGCAACTTTGAAAAATATTTATGATAAGAGCTATTCGTTGCTGACGGTTTTCAGAAATTATCACTGGTGGGATCAAAATTTATACGATGCAGGAACTAAAACCGAAGCAACCAGAACCTGGAAAGAAGATACTTACGAAGCTCATAATAAACTGAAATATTCTCATAACTTTCCCAAAACAAAACTGGGAAACTGGGAAGCAGGAATTTATACGAGCCTGGATGAAGCTTCCACCAATAAATTTATGAGACCGGACACAGTTTTTGCTTATAATCTTCAAACTGATGAGATTATTGATACCTTGGAAGTTTACACGATCAGTGAAAGCAACGAGATCAGCAGGAATATCTATCCCAAAAAGTATGGAACATATTTACAGTGGGAAGATTATTTTGGAAAATTTACTTTCAATGCGGGAGTTCGCTATGATCATTTTGATTATACAAAGGAAAGTTCGATCGCTCCCAGGTTCGGGGCAAAATATAAACTGACTAAAAATTCCAACTTGAGTTGCGGAGCAGGCAGGCAATTCCAGAATCCCGATTATTACACTCTTTCCTATAATGAAGAAAATAAGAACCTGAAACCGAAATACACAGACCAGGTCGTATTCGGGATCGATAAACTTTTTGCGGAAGATATTAAAGGAAGCATTGAAACTTATTACAAGAAATATTATGATGTTCCAACCGGAATTGGAGCAACAACCAGTGACACTCTCGATTGGTCAACCCAGCAGGTGAACAATGGAAAAGGTTATGCCAAAGGAGTGGAATTTTTTCTGCAGAAAAAGGTGAAAAATAATTTCTGGGGAACGATCAGTTATGCATATTCCATTGCCAATGCTTATGATCCGCGTGATCCAAACGGAGAAAAAGAATTCAGTTGGGATTTTGATTACCAGCATGTGTTTACAGGTATTCTCGGGTATAAACTGGAGTTCATGAAATTCGACTGGTATGAGAAACACCGTAAATGGATGAAATTTCTTGGTTGGACAGGACTCTTCCCATCTGATGAAACCGAAATTTCCGTTAAATACCGCTACCTCGGAGGAAAACCTTACACGGAAATGACCTATTACCCGGAATTGAAAAGATGGCTGCTTTCTGAAAATACTGAAATAAATGCTAACCGCTTTCCTGCTTATCAGCGTTTCGATCTGCATATCAAACACCGTTGGTTCGAGAGTAAGATCAATATCATCAGTTACCTGGAGATTGATAATATGTTCAATACGAAAAATATCTGGAGTTATAATTATCTTGATAGCGGGGAAGTGGAAGAAATTTATCAATGGGGAAGAATGATCATTGGCGGAGTGATGGTGGAGTTTTAGAAAGTATCTAATTTTTCTTCAAAAACAAGTTTTGAGAAAAGACCAATCTTCGATTGGGACACATTCTTG
>DRTC01000342.1 GCA_011372345.1 Candidatus Cloacimonadota bacterium | reverse complement strand
GAAGAAGGTAGAGAACATTGTATCCAAAACTTGATCGGGAAGAATGTATATTTTTCCAAAAACAAAATATATTCCGAAAAAGAAGGTTATTTTTTCACAGATAAGCAGAAAAAAATCAATGTTTTTGAGCAGATTATTTTTAATAAAGATATCATAAATGAAACTTTGCAAGTTCCCGGTGATATAAAAATAAATGGTGATCTGATTAATTCTGAAATCCGGGTCGAGGGAAATATCGAATTTAAAGCTGCGGAAAAATCACAAATCTTCTGCCATGGAAAAATGATCATACATAAAAATGCTCGCTTCTGTAAGTTAATATCAGAGCAGGGAATTTCCGGTGAAGAAGAAACTTTTATCAAGGGCGGATTAACTCAAAGCGGCAGTAATATAAAAATTGGTTCTATAGGAAGTCCGTTTTCCATTCCGACTGAACTGGAGATTACTGTTGCTCCTTTCCTGAAAGAAAAAATGATAATTCTTCCTGAAAACGATTGCAGGCAACTCGAATCCGAATATGAAAAAAAACTGGATAATTTTCTTAAAAGCGATCTCAAAAATAATCGCATCTCCATCATTAAGAAATTATTCCCGGATTGCTTTATCAGGATATTAAGCAAGTCAAAAAGAATTTCTCAAGAATCTAATGGAATATTTTTTGAAAATAACAACGATGAACTAATATTAAATCAGGTTGAAAGAAAGTAAAACAGGTAATCCTGCTTGTGTGATAAAACAAGCGAAATTGTTTTTTATACACTTAACAATAGATTCTCAAGTATTTTTTGCAGCATCAAATCCAACTTAAAATTGACAAAGAAAAGAGTAATATATTTTTTGAATAAAATTTGCCAAATTTTTTAAATTTGGCAAATTTAAAAGGTAGTGTAATATAAATTATGAAAACTTATGAAAAAAATGTGATGCCTTTCCGAAGCTTCTCATGAAGGAATTCTATCCGGCAGTTGCCGGATCAGAAAGTTTGGGGCTTTCGCATCCTTCCGAATCTTATCGTAAGAACAAGTGAAAGAAAGCTTCGGAAGGTAAGGAAAGGTAGTGTATCATAATTTATGAAAGAACAGGAGAAAAAATGAAAATAATATCTCTCACGATCATCATATTGATGGGTATTTCGCTCTTTGGAAACTCGGTTTTTTCCTTTGACGGTATGCCTTTACAGAATTATGGGAATGATGTTTACGAAATCGGGATGGGAGGATCGGGTAGTTCAGACCTTTTCAGGATCAACACGAATTATTCGAATCCCTCACTTGTAACAACCGCTAACAAAGTGATTTTTTCCACGGCGGTAGCGTTGGGATATGTCTGGTATGCAGATAATAAAAGCAGCGGTTTTCGGGATGATGGCTTGAATCTTCCATATTTTACTCTTGCTGTTCCCATCAAAAATCACAAATTTGCTTTCTGCTTTAATTCCTATACTTCCGGAAATCTGAATAATGAAATAACTGGAACCTGGATCGATGAACAGAATACGGAATATAATTATCGGGAATTGAATCGTCTTCGCTCAAATATCTACAAAACTGATATTATTTATGCTTACAAAAATAAATATCTGAATCTCGGTTTTTCAGCAAATTATTATCTGGGCAGCAAAGTCAGGTTCTGGCAGCTCGATTTTGATGATGAGCTTAATGATGCTAAAGAAGAAACAAAGGAAACATATAAAAATGCCGGTTTTTCTTTTGGCGGGAATAAAAAAATAGGTAATGTTTCTTTTGCTGCAGCTTATAGTTCAGAAGTTGACCTGAAAGGAGAATCTATTTACAAATATGATCATGAGCCTTTTGAGGAAGTTATTGAAAGTGATATGGTCCAGTATGAAATTCCGCGAAAAATTTCCGGAGGAATGACCTGGAAATTTTTAGAAAAATATAAAACATCTCTCGATATTAATTACGATTTTTGGGAAGAAACCGAAAGCTCGGATTTTAATACTTATAAATTAGCTTGCGGACTTGCTTATGATCCTCTCAGCGGTTATGGAAAATGGTATCAGAGGATTCCTCTCAGGTTTGGAGGATATTATAGGGAATTACCATTTAAAAAGAATGATGAAAAAATCATCGAAAAAGCTTTCAGTTTGGGATGTTCCATCCCTTTGAAAACTCCCAGTAAAAAACTCGATCTTGCCGTAAAATTCCTGTTAAGGGGAGATTTAGAAGATAATGGTATGAGAGATAAAGCCGTGATGTTCTATTTTGGCATCACCGGTTTTGATATTTTCTCCAAAAGACCGAAAAAGATTGAACACCGCGATATTCCAAAAGCAGACGGAATGTAATTCCAAAAAAAAATAGCAGCGAATCCGTCAAAAGCCGGACACGGCAAAACGAACAAAATCTAACAAAAAAGGAAAAAGCTCGTAATTGTTAGTTGTTTAAAAATGTAAGGATTTAGAGTATAGAAAATAATGAAATTCAAATGGATATATTCGGAAGAGAAGAATTATTCGATCCCGGAACAGATTTTAAGAACAAGAAATTATCCGGAAAGCTTTTTTGATACGAATTTTGAAAATATTCCGGATATATCTTTGATGAAAGATATAAAAAAGGCTGCGAACCGTATTATCGATGCAGTTAAAAACAAACAGAAGATTATGATTTTCGGGCATGACGATCTCGATGGAATAAGCTCAACTTACATTATGTTCGATTTCCTGGAAAAGATCGGTTCACAACTACATTATTCTTACATTCCAAACAGGTTATACGAAAATCACGGATTGCAGGATGGTCTCATTAAAAAGATCAAAACCGGAAAATATGACCTTCTGATAACTGTCGATGGCGGTTCTTCCTCGATCAATGCTGTGAAAAGGATCAATGCTCTCGGATGTGATGTGATCATAACCGATCACCATCTTGTTCCGGATGAGCTTCCGGATGCTTATGCAATCGTTAATCCCAAACAGAAAGACTGCTCTTATCCGGACAAAATGCTTGCCGGTGTTGGAGTTACTTATTTATTGATAAATCAAATTGCTGAAATTTTGAAAATCAAAGTTGACAAAAACTTTTTGTTCTGGACTGCTTTGGGAAGTATTTCCGATAAAGTTCCGCTCTCTGGTGTGAATCGGATCATTGTGAAAAATGTGCTTGATGACTGGCTTGACTTTGATGATGATAATATTTCATTTCTTCAAAATCATCTTGATTTTAACAATGAATATAATGCCAAGAAAAAAAACATAAAATATATAATTAAATTACTTTCTAACGGTAGAGAAACTGATGGTCAAAATAAATCTCTGAAATTCCTGCTGGCAGCAAAAACTGAAAAAAGCAGATTTTTCAATGATCTTTCAGAAGAAGTCTTAAAATATGAGAAGAAACTGAATGCTGTTCTTTCTTATCTTGATGAAATAAAACCTGAAAATTCAATTCCCTGCTTTGTACATTATGATGAAGCTGGAAGAATTCCAAATGAATTGATCGGAATTAGTGCTTCCTTTATCGCCCGAGAAAATATGATCCCTGCGGTTATCCTCCGGCAAAGAGGTAATGGAATTATTGCTGAAGCAAGATGTACGGAAGGATTTAATCTTGTCGATGCCTTTAAGTTCTGTGAAGAACATCTCGTGCAGTATGGAGGTCACAAAAAAGCTGCCGGTTTCAGGACTAATTTCCATGAAAGGGATAAATTCATTGAAAAGTTTTATGAATATGTCAAATTGAATAAGCAAGCGATCAAAGATAATCAGAAAATTAATATCGATGCTGTCATAGATACATCTCATCTTGATAAAATTAATGAGATCATTCAGAATGATCTTTATTTTTTACAGCCTTTCGGGGAAGGAAATCCGGCACCGGTCTTTTTAATAAAAGATTTTATTCCTGGAAGAGATATTCGGAAAAATCGGATAAACAACTTTTTATTTCCTGAAATGGATAAAAACTATAAAGTTGTTTTTAATCTGATCGGAAAGAATATTAATGTTATTGATTATGAAGATAATGATCAGAAATTCTGTTAATATCCTATTTGGTTCTCCATTTAGCAAAATGAAATTAACCGAACTTTTTTATGATTATTGGCGATAGTAGAACGAAATCACAAATTCGTCATATTGATATTTCGGGAGCTTGTAATATAAAAACATCGGAGTAAAGATGAAGATAAATAAAGAATTATGTGATATTTGCGGAACATGTGTTGCCGTCTGCCCTGTTGATGCGATATCTGTTTCTGAATTCCAGGTTAAGATCGATAATGACAAATGCACTAATTGTCTGAATTGCCTGAAAGTATGCCCCTTTAAAGCGATCGAGGAAGGTGATTGATGCTCAAAGATAAGTATGATGTTATTGTTGTCGGAGCCGGTCCTGCCGGAAGTGTAACCGCTCGATTTGCTGCTGAAAATGGAGCCTCTGTTTTAATGCTGGAACGGGATCGTGAACCAGGAATTCCGGTTCGCTGTGCAGAAGGCGTATCACATGAGGGGATCGCTCCGTTTATAGAAATCGACGAAAGCTGGATTGCAGCTAAAATTGATGTTGCCTGCTTGCATGCTCCGGATGGAACAAATGCAAAAATGTATAATAATGGTGCCGGTTATATCCTGGAAAGAAGATTATTCGATAAAGCTCTTTGTGATGTTGCCTGCAGGCATGGAGCAGAACTTCTGACCAAAGCTGATGTTATCGGTCTTTTATGGGAAAAAGATAAAATATCAGGAGTAAAATACAGATATTTTGGAAAAATTCATGAAATTAGATGTGATCTGGTGATCGGAGCAGATGGAGTCGAATCTCGAGTCGGTCGCTGGGCTGGAATTAAAACTGCAGTAAGACTCGAAGATATAGATACCTGCGTACAATATACACTTTCTGGATTAAAGGTAGAAGAGGGTTGTGTAGATTTCTATTTCGGAAATGATATAGCTCCAGGCGGATATATCTGGATTTTTCCTAAATCTAAGAATTCGGCAAATGTCGGGATTGGAGTTGCCGGACATCTTTCTCATAAAAAAGGTCCGCAGGAATATCTAAATGAGTTTATTGAAAAAACTTATCCTGATGTAAAAAAAACATATACGGTTTGCGGTGGAGTTACTACTTCCGCAACTTTAAAAGAGATCGTCAGAGATAATATCCTGCTGGTCGGAGATGCAGCGCGACAGGTCAATCCTCTGACCGGCGGAGGAATTGCCCAGGGAATGATCGCCGGAAGTATTGCCGGAAAGGTAGCTGCTGAAGCTGTTCGAACTGGGAAATTTGACAAAAAATTCCTGAAAAAATATCGTAAAGAATGGGATAAAAGATTGGGAAGAACTCAAAAAACCATGTTCAAGATGAAAGAAAAATTCATGTTCATGGGAGATGATAGATTTAACAAAATCGCAAAAATCTGCAAAAATATTCCCAAAGAAAAATTCAGCCTGAAAGCTCTATTCACGGAAGCTGTCAAGGGTGATCCAAAACTAATGGCTGATGTTGCCAAAGCCTTTGTTGTCAGTAAATTAAAGAAATAGAATGGACTCTGAAAGAAAAAAAGAACTCATCAGAAAATCGATTCATATCAGCTCTTTGCTCTTGCCGTTTTCATATAGATATTTATTTCATTATCATCAAAAAAATGCTTTTCTTATTGTTGGTTCTCTGACGGTTCTTGCTCTTGTCGTCGAGATAATTCGTCTTGAACACAGGACTTACAAACGGATATTTTATAATATGTTCGGGATCATGCTTCGCAAACATGAAATCCATGATTTCACGGGGGCAACATATTTAATGGTCTCAGCAACTCTCTGTATTGCAGTTTTTCCTAAAGATATTGCTTTTCTATCCTTGTGTTTCCTGTCAATTGGAGATACTTTGGCAGCGATCATTGGAATTTCATTCGGCAAGAGAAAGCTGTTTGGAACGAGCAAAAGCCTGGAAGGAAGTTTAGCCTGTTTTGTCAGTACATTTATCTTTGCTCTTTTTTTTATCGATCCGACAATTGCTTTTTTTGGGGCAATGGCAGCAACTTTAGCAGAATTTTCCCGTTTGCCGATCGATGACAATATAAAAATTCCGATCACCTCAGGATTGGTCATGTCTCTGGTAAAT
Organism: Candidatus Cloacimonadota bacterium; assembly: GCA_011372345.1. NCBI lineage: Bacteria > Pseudomonadati > Candidatus Cloacimonadota > Candidatus Cloacimonadota bacterium. The sequence goes on along the minus strand of DRTC01000342.1, from coordinate 1,660 downwards.
ATTCTTGTTTAGAATAAATAATTTTAAAGTTGTAAGGACTGTGTCAGACTATGTTTGCAGAACCTCAATTGCCGAAGCTTCCTTCAAATAAATTCTTAAATATGAGATTCAGAAAAGTGCTGAAGGTTGGGCTTAACTCGTGACGGAGTATGAATCGAGAACAATCCGCTTATAATTTGTGATCCTCGAATCACACTCGCTTTGCTCATTGCGATTTAAGTATCTTTTGAAATGTTTTCATAGGATTTTACATGATATTTAGAATGATCAATGAAACACACTTCGCGGCTGAAGCCGTACTCCTCTCAAGAGGAGATTTACTCTGTGCTATCCTTGTGCTCCGTGGTTATAGAAAAAGCTTATTCGCGAATATTCGCGGTTAAAAAGGAAAAATAATGAAACTATCTTTTGTTGTCCCTGTTTTTAATGAAGAACAAAGTTTGGAACAATTATATTCAGAAATAATCGACAACATCAAAAACTATGATTACGAAATAATTTTTATTGATGACGGCAGCACGGATCGCAGTTTTGAAAAAATGAAAAAATTATCTGAAAATGACCGGAATGTGAAAATTCTGAAATTTCGAAAGAATTTTGGGAAATCTGCCGGATTGCAGGTCGGTTTCGAGCATGCAAATGGAGATATCATCTTTACGATGGATTCTGACCTGCAGGATAATCCCAAAGAAATTCCCAATTTTATCAGAAAGATCGAAGAGGGATATGACCTGGTTACAGGCTGGAAGAAAAAAAGACGAGATCCGATATCCAAGACAATCCCTTCAAAGTTTTTCAATTCCGTGACCTCCGGAACTTTCAAATTGAAATTGCATGATTATAATTGCGGATTCAAAGCCTACAGGAAAGAAGTGATTGAAGAACTCGATATTTACGGGGAAATGCATCGTTATATACCTGCTCTTGCTTATGCGAAAGGTTTCAAGGTTGCTGAAATTCCAGTTGAACATCGCAAACGGGAATTCGGGAAATCAAAATACGGGATCGAAAGATATGTTCGAGGTTTTCTTGATCTGCTAACAGTCAAACTGGTTACAGCTTACATTCATAGTCCGTTATATCTTTTCGGACGGATTGGAACGACTTTCACCATTTTCGGTTTCCTGGTCGGACTTTATCTTACCATTATGAAATTCGGTTACGGACAACCTCTTTCCAATCGTCCGCTATTATATTTGTCCATCTTACTGATCATGGTTGGAATCCAGTTCTTTTCTATCGGTCTTCTCGGGGAACTGATCATTAATCAGGGTAGGATCTTGAATAAAAGAAAGAAAATCTCGATTGAGGAAACGATAAATCTGGATATTGAAAACGGGAAATAGCAGATTAGGAAATACTGTCATTCCAAAGATCCTTCTTGCTGTTCTTATGAGGAATCTGTTGCGTTTACTTGAGGATGTTCCTAAAAATTACAGATCATTCGAGAAAGAACTTGAAAGAATCTGTTTCCTTCAGGAAAGAGAAATCCTCAGCATGGCAGATAGATGAGTTCTGCATAACTGAGTGTTTTTCAGCAGAATTCAAAAAACATGTCTTTGCGAGTTTTTCTTCTTGCTGTTACAAACGAAGCAATCTCTTGCTTCACATTAAGTTAGAGGAGCAGATTGCTTCGGAAGAATTTCTTTGAATGAGACCT
>DRTC01000341.1 GCA_011372345.1 Candidatus Cloacimonadota bacterium | reverse complement strand
TGGCAGATCTTTGTTCCTGCATGTAATCGTAAAAGCACATTACCGACATTGCTGATCTCCAGAACCTGTTGGTTACTTATTCCCGGCTGCATAAATGATGCGGAAATATGAACCATCAATCCTAAACGGGCAAAACGACTGCGACCTTCCAGCCAACCGCAGATGTTAGGAGCAAGAATGACTTTCTCTTTGGTTATTCCCAGCAATGTTTCCTGCGGTTTAATAATAATGGAATCGGTTTCGATCAATTCAGTTATTTTTTTATAATCAGCATTATCGTTCACATCATGTATTTCCTGGAATTGTTTGTAGATCCTGAATTTATTATCGAGAGTCAGATCGACGGAAGCTGGTCCAATTGTTTCCGGATCAAAAGGTTCGATGATTATGTTCTTGTTTTTGATCTCTTTTATAATCTCATTTCTTGTTAGGATAGACATATCAAATCCTCTTTAATTTCTAATTAATCTACTTGTTCCCAAATTTTATTTGGGAATATAATTGAAGGAGAAATTATATTTCGATAATTTTTTCTCTTTTTCAATAATAAAATCAAAGTAAAACTTTTCTTCAATTTCATTCCCAAAAGGAATTTGGGAATGAGTAAAATCCTTTTATTTCTTCATCGATCCTGATTTCCAACCATTGCGAAGGTCAACAAGAAAGAAATTCTCTGTCGGAAACCATTTGCAAGGTCTTCAATCGTCAATTGAAAATCATCAATCGACAATCCGGAGAATTCTATAATCGAAGGTTTTCCTGTCAATAACAATCTTTTTAAGGAATTCAAATAATTTTCCATTCTTGATAATTTGCAGGAATTCTTCACTATTTATCATCTCGATTAATTTCGATTCCAGATGTTTATGTGTCAGATTTCTTCTCAGATTAAAAAATGTTTTTTCATCAATCAACCATTTCGTATAAAAATCCAGGCTTTTCCTTAAGCGTTTAATATCAACATTACGATTTTCATAAAGTTCACATAAATGATTCATCAGAATAAGAATTTCATCGTATAAGGGAAGTTTGTTTTTATAAATAAAATGCGGTTGAAATGCCGGTATGTTTTTCTCCAATATTTTCCTGTTTATGAGATGATAAAATTTATTTCTATAAGAACATAACGGCATTCCGGATTGCAGATTCTTGTAATAAAGATTTTCATATTTGGAAACAAGTTCAGGAAAATATTTGACGATGATCTTCAGATAAGTTTCCTTCTGCTTTCCCGGACGAAGCGTTAGGGATGCAGGCATAATGAAATCCACATCTATTTCTTTCATTATTTTTAGGAAATCGGTGATATGTTTTTCCGAATCATTAATAAAAGGAAGAAAAGGCATAGCAGCGACTCCAATTGGAATTCCTGCTGATTTGAAAATCTTTAAAGTCTTGATTCTTTCCTGAACAGAACTTGCTCCAGGTTCAAAAATATTTCGCAGTTCATCATCGATAAATGTTAGAGACATCATCAAAACAAAACCATTTTTCTGATGAACTTTTTTCCAGATATCCAGGTCTCGTAAGATCAGGGATGATTTGGTCAGAACAGTTACAGCAAAATTTGATTCGGAGAGTATTTCAGCGCATCTTCTCATTATTAATTCATCTTTTTCTACAGGTTGATAAGCATCGCTGATCCCTGAACCGATAAAAATAACACCTTTTTCTCTTAGTTTAGAAAGTTCTTTTTCCAGGATTTCAGGCAAGTTTTTGCGAATGACAATATCCTTCTCATAATCTCCTTCAACATAATATTTTTCTGCCCGACCATCGCAATATTTACATCCATGTTCACAAGCCATATACGGAGAAAAGGAATATTTACTGACGAAATAATGATCTGCGAGTTTGTGTTTGCGGATTGCGGTTTTAATTTGTTTATAATGTTTATTAATAATTTTCATAGTTACAAACTTGCCAAATTTTAGAAATTTGGCAAGTTTAAAAAACAAAGAGACAGTTCATTCCATCCCCCTGAGAT
>DRTC01000340.1 GCA_011372345.1 Candidatus Cloacimonadota bacterium | reverse complement strand
GAATGGAGATTTGGAACAGCTTGATAAAATAATTACAGCTTTGCCGGATGTTATCAATCATAATGTCGAGACAGTTCCCAGGTTATATCCGACAGTTAGACCAAGGGCAGATTTCGAAAGGTCTTTGAAAATCCTGGAATTCGTAAAATTAAAGAGTAAAAGGATCATTACAAAAAGCGGTTTTATGGTCGGTCTGGGTGAAGAAAGAGATGAAATTATCGGGATCATGAAAGAATTGCGAAAAGTAAAGGTGGATGTTCTTACTATCGGACAATATATGCAGCCTTCAAAAAATCATCATCCGGTTATCAGATATATCCATCCTGATGAATTTCGGAATTATAAGGAAATCGGTTTAAAGATGGGATTCAGATTAATCGAATCCGCACCTTTGGTCCGCAGTTCATATCATGCTGAAAGAGTTAAAAAAATAATAAAAAAAACAGCCATGAAGGACGACATTGCCGGTTAATTCATTTATCCGGAAAAGTTTGAGTTCATGGACTAAAAAAAAGAAAGGGGTAAAATTATGCAAACTACAATTACCGCCCGTCATTTTGAGTTGACAAATGCCATTCGTGATCATATTGAAGTAGCTTGTGAGAAGATAGCCAAGTACTTTGATCACATTATTAATGTTCATTTTATCTTATCTCTGGAGAACAATCGGAACAAAGCAGAGATGATCCTGAATGTTCCCAAGAACAACTTTATAAGTGAATCTTCCGAAAAGGATATGTATCTTACTATCGATAATGCGATCGATAAGATGGAAAATCAGATCAAGAAATTGAAAGGTAAATGGACTGATCACCAGAAAAAAGGGATAAAGGAAAATTCCCAGTATGTTTATGCTAATCTGATCGAAAGCGAACAGCGTAAAAAGATAAAGATCAAAAGAATTTTAGCAGAAGTATTTACTCTTGATGAAGCTCTCGATAATTTCGAAAATATTGCTGAACCATATTTGATCTTTAAAAATGCTGAAACCGACAGGATTAATGTTTTGATAAAAAGAGATGAAGCTCATTATAAACTGATCGAACCATAAAAAATTTAATACTTAATATTGGATATTTAATATTTCAAGTTAAATTTTCAGGTAATATCTTATGAAAGAAATTAGTGTTAAAAAGTTTTTCCGGAATAAAGAGAAAGATTTTTCTCTATCCGTGATAACTAATCCTAAAACTCTCGAGAATAAAATTACAGGTCCTTATCTGAATAAACCCGGACTTGCTTTTGCAGGTTATCTGGAACGATTTTCATATAAAAGGATCCAGATCCTCGGGGAAACAGAGATCAGTTATCTGCAATCACTCAAAGATGAAGAAATTTATGATCGAGTTAAAGATGTTCTTGTTTATGAAATTCCCTGTTTCATTATCACCAAGGGATTGTCAGTTCCCGAACAGGTAATCTTTCTTGCGGATGAAATGAATGTGGCGATTTTAAGTTCGAGATTATCAACCGATAAATTATTCAATGCTTTGCGAAAATATCTCGGGGTAGTCTTTGCACCATCAAAAACAATTCATGGAACTCTGATCGATGTCTTTGGAGTTGGGATCATGCTCACCGGAAAAAGCGGAATTGGAAAGAGCGAATGTGCTCTCGATCTGGTTGAACGAGGGCACAGACTGATCACGGACGATGTTGTGAAGATCACTTATAAAGACGATGTTTTGATGGGAACTTCGACGAATGATTACGGTCATTTCATGGAGATCCGGGGTGTTGGTCTGATCGATGTGGAAAAGATGTTCGGAATTCAAGCTGTCAGAATTCAAAAACGGATCGAAGTTCAGGTGGAATTGATGCCCTGGCGTGATAATATGGATTACGAAAGAATTGGTTTAAGTAATAATTTTACTGATATTCTCGAAGTAAAAATTCCGGTTATTTATCTTCCTGTTTCACCAGGAAAAAATGTCTCGGTGATAATCGAAGTTGTTGCTATGAACCATATTTCAAAAACATTCGGTTACGATGCTGCTAAAGTCTATACTAAAAGATTACAGGATGATCTCAAGAGAAAAGCTCAGATCAATAATAAACTTATAGACGATAAGGAGTAAAAAAACTCAACCCCTTCTCTTTCAAGAGAAGGGGAAAATTGGAGAAAAGAATGATTTTTTTCTTATAGTTCCCTCTCTTTTAAAGTGAGGGACAGGGTGAGTTAGAAATTCTATAAGGAAATTTATAATCAATAGAAAGATATGATCAGGAAGAGAATTCAAATTGTCAATAAATTAGGAATGCATGCCAGACCAGCTACAATGATAGTCAAAGCTGCCACTAAATATCGTTCTGATTTTCGGATCAAAAAGGATGATATGGAGATTAACGGTAAAAGTATTATGGGAGTGATGACTTTAGCTGCCGAATATCAATCTGAATTGGAATTGATCGCTGATGGTGTTGATGAAGAATATCTTATTAACGAAATTGCAGAACTTTTTGCTTCTAAATTCGGGGAAGAATAAAAAGATAAGAAATGATGTTAACGATATTTTATGCCTATTTTCAGTAATCACTTTTTCTTTCATTGACCTGAATCTTAAGTATATAATTATTGGACTATGGAATATTATAGATATTTAGGTGGAAGAGGAAAAATTAATAATATTGTAAAAAGGGAGGTAACCTAATGGATATCGCAATTGAAAACAGGAAAGTTGCTAGTTTTTTCCGATTTATGAAAAATTGGGATAATGAATTAAAAAAGGATTTAATTATCAAATTAACAAGATCAATCAATAATAATTCAATGGATGAATATGATTTTTCTTTATGTTTTGGAGCTTGGAAAGATGAAAGAACTGCGGAAGAAATTATTAAGGATATATACAAT
>DRTC01000339.1 GCA_011372345.1 Candidatus Cloacimonadota bacterium | reverse complement strand
TGGGGAGAAACTGAACCAAACGGAGATCTGGCTAATTATTTTAATTCCGGAAATGGAAATATGAGTCTCGATGTTGGTTCGTTACCTGCTGGAAATAGTTACTTGGGAGCAAGTGATATTGCCGGAAATGTCTGGGAATGGTGTAATGATAAATATGATAGTGAATTCTATCTTGAAAGTCCTGGTGAAGATCCGGTTGGTCCGGGTGGTTCAATTAGTGGAACTACCAGGATTGTGATCAGGGGTGGAAGCTGGGAATTCGGACCTGATTACTTGAGAAATACGAATAGAAGTAATTGCAAAGCGGATTTGAATATTGGAAGAGTTACAACTTATATAGGTTTCAGGATTTTGAAGATAAATCCGTAAACAACTAACGATAACGAACAATAAAATATAAAGAGCATCTGGAAATTCCGGATGCTCTTTTTAATAAAGATTATATTCCTTTTTTCACAACCTTATTGATCTTTATCTTATTAATCTCTTCTATCTGAAAAATATCATTTTCCAGGCAAACAAAATCTGCTTGATAACCTTTTTCAATAATTCCCAACCTGTTTTCATCGAAAGAGAGTTTTGCTGCATTTGATGTATAAAGCTTAACTGCCTGATATGAAGAAAGTCTTTCATTTTTATTATGCATTTTGGTAGCTGCATTTATTCCTTTCAGAGCATTCAAATCTGTAATATACCAGTCAGAACCTCCGGTAATCAGGATTCCTCTCTGATAAATGGAAGCAAGACGATTGGTTCTCAAAGTTCGCTCTTTTCCCAGAACTTTTTCATAAAGTCCATTCTTTCCAGCCCATAATCGATCGAACATGGGCTGCATCACGGAACTGATATTTATTTTCTGCATTCTATCCAGCATCTTATCGGAACAAAGTTCGTTGTGGATAATTTCATGCCGCAGGTCTTTTGGATTCTCTCTCTGAACTTCTTCATAAAATTTCAGGATCTGAGAAATGGCAGCATCTCCAATACAATGGATCGCAATTTGTAGGTTATTTAGATGAGCTTCTTTGATAAAATCTTCCCAGAATTTATCCGTTTTATATAAAACACCGTAATTTTCCGGTTCATCTTTGTATGGTTGCAGAAGTGCAGCAGTATGAGAACCGAACGAACCATCTGCAACAATGCAGCCACCAATTCGAGGAGATCCGATTTCCAGAGCTTGTTTGATATCTGTGATTTGAGGATAAAGAATAAACTCGACTGGAAATCTGTGTAGATTCTTTTTTATTAACCGGTAATGCATTAAATCCGAATGAGCATCTCCGATCATCGTATGGATCGTTGTGTGACCTGTTTTAATGGCTTTTTCCGCAGCTTTTAGATAAATATCAAGAATCGCTTCATCAGATAGATTTTGATGAAACCAGGTAGATGCGATTCCGTTCCAGCGTTTATTAAGATGACCCGAAAAAAATTTAGGAAGAGGTTTTTCCCATTTTATTTTTTTTACAGCAATGGAATTAACAACGCAGGAATGACCATCGACTCTTCTTAAAATTACAGGAAGATCAGGGAAGATCTTATCCAATTCTTTATTTGTTGGAAACCTTTTTTCCTTAATTTTGTTTTCATCAAAATGAAAAGCAAATATTTTTCCACTGATCGGTTTAGTTTCTGATAAAATCTCGAAAACATCGTTCAATGATGAAACATGTTCCAAATCCGCACCTAAACTGTATAATCCTCCTTCAAAGGAATGTGTATGCGTATCGATAAATCCGGGATAGACAAAGCAGTTTTGAAGATCGATGTATTCGACATTCTGCAATTCAGGTGTTTTATTAAAGGTTTCAACAATTTTATCATTATTAACTAAAACCGCTGAAAAAAATTCTCCTTCTTTTCGCATTGAATAGAATTTTGCATTATGGAATAATTTCATTTTTTCCTTTTTATAGCCGCTAATCTTCGCGGATTTTACGAATTATGACTCGAGTTCAGTAGAGCGAAGCGAGACTGGACTTGAGTTGTCCTTTCCAACTGAACTCCATCTGCTTTGCGATGAAGTCCAGTCTTATTTTCTAAAAATTTCCTTCAACATCTGATAAAACAGCGAAATAGGAAAACCCATCACATTAAAATAACAACCTGAAATTTTTTTAATGAATTGGCTTCCAAAACCTTGAATTCCATAAGCTCCAGCTTTATCGAAAGGTTCTTTGGTTTTGATATATTCTTCGATTTCAGATGAAGTTAGTTGGTTGAATTCGACTTTTGTTTTCTCAAAATCAGAATAAATTCTGTTTTTGTAAGCAATCGCAATTCCGGTGTAAACATCATGAAAATTTCCCGAAAGCTTTATTATATATTCTCTTATCTGGTCAGCATTTTGAGGTTTTCCAAGAATTTGTTTGTTTAAATATACGATCGTATCAGCTGCTATTATAACACAATCGCAATCGAATTTTTTTTCGATCTTTTTCGCTTTTTCAAGTGCATGAGAAATAACTAATTTTCTTGGATTTTTATAAATGCTTGATTCATCGATATCAGCTGGCATCTGAACTGCTTTGACTCCGATCAATTTAAAAAGTTCCTTTCTTCTCGGTGATGCAGAAGCAAGAATAACTTTTTTTCTTTGAAGTAATGTATGGATCATAATTCTTTAGAAAATCTTATCAAGGATATGCTTTTGTTTGATCATTTCGGGAGTATCAACATCAAGCCAGAGATTGTTTCTAATATCGATTCCTTTCATTTTTCCTTTTTCAGAGAGGATATTGCATGCATCTGAAAGTGAATATTTTCCATTTTCGATCGATTTTTCCAGAGCATCGAAAAAAAAATAATTTAGTTTAAACATTCCTGAATCGATAGCATTATAATCTGTTAATTGTTTTCCAAAAAGAGTGATTGAATAAACATTTTCTTCAATTAATTCGCATTGGATCTTCATTCCGTCATCGA
>DRTC01000338.1 GCA_011372345.1 Candidatus Cloacimonadota bacterium | reverse complement strand
GATAAAATTAATATTAATAGAATTATTTTTATTCTTTGATAGATTTTTTTATTCATTCTGTTACTTCCCAAACGCCTTAAACATCCCTACAATCGAATTCATAACATTCAAAACAGTCTCTTCATCTTTCACGGGCAGTTTGATCGAAGTTTGACCTGTTTCTTTATCTTTTTCTACAAAATCTGAAATTTGAATTTTCCCGGATTGAATATCAGCAAAAGCAGAACCGATTTTTTGGAAAAAACTAACTCCCGCTGTAAGCAGTTCATTAATCTCTCTATTTGGTTGAGTTTCTAGAGGTTTTCTCTCGGAAATTATTTCTTTTTTATCTTTATCTGCAGTAGTTTTGGTTACTTTGGTTTTAATATCAATTTTTCCCAGTTTTGAGATTTCCTCAACTTTTTCAGTCTCATCCAGATAATTTTCTTCCCCAAAAATATCATCTTTTTTCTCATCTTCGACTTCTTTGGTGATGGTTTCAACAGATTTCATAAATTTATTGAATTTACTTTCACCCATCAAAACGCGATCTTCACCACCATCGAGAACTCCTGTAAAAACGGATTTTTTAAAAGCAATAAGTCCGAGAATCCTTTCTTCGATCGTTCCTTTAGAAATGAGATTATAAATCCTGACCGGTTTATGCTGTCCTAACCTGTGGACACGACCAATTCGCTGTTCGAGAACTGCAGGATTCCAGGGCAGATCGATGTTGATGAGAACATTAGCAGCTTGCAGATTTAATCCGACTCCACCGGCATCTGTCGAGAGAAAAACTCTCTTTTTGGGATCGTTCGTAAAATTATTGATCAAATCTTTTCTTTTCGCACTGGGAACTCCGCCGTGAAGATATTCATACTCGATGTTCATTTTTTCAAGTTCAGCACCAACCAATCGTGTCATTCGTTCCCACTGACTGAAGATAACGATTTTCTCATCACTATTTTCGAAAATTTCTTTCAGGATGATGATCAACTCGTCAATTTTTGTGTCATGCCTGGTTTTCTGGTCTAAAATATATGTGCTGTCACTGACCATTCTCATACAACTGAGAAAGATCAATAATCTTTGCCTGTCTTTTTCCGATAAAAAACCGAATTTTCTCCATTTAAAAACAAGACGGGCAACAGAAGCAGCATAATCTTCGTGAATTTCAAATTGCTCTTTAGTAACATCTACGAAATAGTTTTTATCTATCCTTTCCGGTAATTGATCTGATATTTCAGATTTTGTGCGTCTGACTAACACATCTTTGAGAGTTTTATTTATCTGATTAAGGTCTTTGTAACCAATAATTTTTCCGGTTTTGTCTTTGATCTGGTGGTTATCCAAAAAGCGAAAAAGTGCTCCCAATTTGAATTTATCGATAAAACCGACAATAGAATGAAGTTCTTCCAGACGATTTTCAAGAGGAGTTCCGGTCAGAACAATCACGAAATCCGAGTTTAATTTTTTGATGTTTTGAGCAGTTTTCGTTTTCCAGTTTTTTATCCTTTGTGCTTCATCCAAAATAACTAGATCCGGAGCCATTTTGTTCAGATATTCGATGTCATTTAAGGCAACTCCGTAACTGGCGATTTTATAAAATTCATCGGATAAATATTGGGATTTCCTTTTATCGAGATGACCTTCGATAACTTTGATACTTCGATCTGTGAATTTATTTATTTCATTTTTCCATTGATATTTCAGGGAAGTCGGACAAATAATCAAAACATTGCTGATCCCGAATTCTTTTGCCAGAAGTTCGATCGTGGCAATCGCTTGAATTGTTTTTCCAAGTCCCATATCATCAGCGATCAAGACTCTACCGGTTTTGGCGGCAAATAACACACCTTCTTTCTGGTAAGGATACAGATTTGTTTTGATCAGATTCTTAAAATATTCACTCTTGATCCCATCCGGAAGTTTTTCATCGAGTTTCTTGACCCTGTCGTTTTTTTCTCGAACATTGATAATAAAATTTAAAGCATCTTCATAAACCTTGAAATGCGGATCATATTTCTTGACCCGTTCGATAAAATCTTCGATAAAATAAAATGCTTCCGGTTTGAGAAAATGATCTTTATTAAAGTAATGTTTGGAAGCTTCGCCAATTTTTTCGGGATTTGTCGTCCCGATCCTCAAATATATTTTTCTATTATTTCCATATCTTAAGCTTAAAGAAGAATACGGTCGAATCAAACCTTCTTTCCAATGTTTATTATTTTTGGGATTTTCCTTTAGATCTTTTAGAACATATTCGATATGCTTGCAAGTTCCAAGTTCGTTGACCGAAAAATCGGGACAGGAACAGAAATTAAGACCCGGATTGGAACTTCTGATCGCAACTTTGTATTCATTACCGGTTTGAGGATTATAAACTTGAAAATCGGAAAAAACAGGATGATCACCGATATTTTGCACACTGAATTCCTGTTTATCGATATATTGTCGTCTCAGCGCGATTTGCCATTCTTCGACGGTCATATCGACAGGTTTGCGATAATATGGAACTTTTTTCTTCTTTTCGGTTGTTTTTTCAGTCATAATATATTTTAATGAGGATTCGCTTCATTCATATCCGTTTTTTGATTTTTTTTAGTTCATCGACAAAAAAATTTGCTAATTCGTATTTATTAATAATCTCTTTTGGATGTAAATGTTCAGCGATTGTATCTTCTTGCAGATCATCGATATATTTTAAATTTTCGGAATAAGTAATCGGTGAAAGATTCGGAATTAATTTTTTTGTGTTTTCAAAAATTTTTGCTAAACTCGTTATATATTTAGATAAAAAGTATAAATCATAATAATCTCTTAAAGTG